>CAZVAY010000067.1:0-10591 GCA_964625265.1 uncultured Sphingobacteriales bacterium
AAGATTTCTGCTGTTGCTGATCAAGGTTCTGATTTTATCATGGATGCTAATAGGCAGGACAGGTTGATCAAGGCTATCTCTGTGTGTCCGCACGGTGAACAAGCCTGGAGCCAGACGTTGGAAGGGCTGGTTGAAACATCAACAAACCTGGCTACCATCAGCACAGGTGAAAACAGCGTGGCAGTTGGTACCAGCCAGCGCAGTTCCGTAGGATCAAAGCTGGATGCCATAGTCCGGGTTGTGCAAAACTGTTTCCTGTTGGCCGGAGCCCAGGTGGAATCATCAGCCGGATACCCGGGCTGGGAACCCAATCCGGATTCGGCCATCCTTGACATTACTGTTGAAGCCCATAAAAAATTATTTGATAAAGAACCTGTTGTCAGGGCTATTCACGCAGGTCTGGAATGCGGGCTGATAGGGGAGAAGTATGCCGGAATAGACATGGTATCTATTGGGCCAACCATTAAAGGAGCCCATACGCCTGAAGAAAAGATACACATAGGTACAACGCTTGAGTTTTGGCAACTGCTGATTGAAATACTGAAAAATATTTAACCGAATGCTGGAGATATGAATACCCGCCTCAGGAAAGTATTTGCCGACAGGGAAAAGGATTTCAGATTAAGAAAAGAAATCCGCAAAAAACTATTGAACCGGCTTACCGTTGCCCGTCTGCTAACATTCATCGGAGGCATAATCCTTCTTTATTTCCTTTTTAAACTATCACAACCACTTGGGTTTGCCATTTTTGTTGTGCTTGCAGGATTGTTTTTTTATCTCGTGAAAAAATCTTCTGAAACAAAGCGGGAAATTAAAAAACTCGGGTTCCTCGAAAACATCAATCATGATGAGATTAAAAGGCTGAATTACGACCTTGAAGATTTTGATCCCGGGAATGAGTTTATTGATCAGAATCACTATTACTCTTATGACCTGGATATTTTTGGCGCATATTCCATCTTTCAGTACATAAACAGGACAATAAGCTGGTCAGGACGAGAAGCACTGGCTCGCTGGCTCACAACCACTTTTTCGAAAGAATCTATCCTGCTGCGTCAGGAAGCTGTGAAAGAGATGATTGATGATCTGGAGTTCAGACAATCATTTCAGGCAGAAGGCATGTTTGTCAATGACAAAGAAGATGATTATACAGGGATTCAGGAATGGCTTCAGCAACCCAACAGCTTTAAAAAAGCAGGAATGCTCAAATGGTTAATAAGAGTATTGCCCGTTGTAACACTTGGATTTTGGGTGGCCGCGGGTTTTGGTATTTCCTGGCTCCCCGCTGTTTCACTGTCCCTTCTTCAATTATTTATTACCGGTTTATTTCTCAGGACCATTAACAAAATTCATTCTACCACATCATCCGGTATAAAAGTAATACAGCAGGTTGAAGGATTGTTAAAACTGATCTATGCCAGGAATTTCTCATCGGAAAAGCTGGCCGGGATAAGGGCCCGGCTTGGTAAAAATGAGGATGGTGCACTTGCCAAGATTGACAAACTTGCCCAACAGATCAATTTACTTGACAACCGGCTCAATATGCTTGCTGCTATCTTTCTTAACGGTTTGCTCCTGTGGGATTTAAGGCTTGCCTTGCGGCTTGAAAAATGGAAAGAAGAAAACCGTGGCCTGTGGCCTGTATGGATACATATACTCGGGAAATTCGATGCTGTTCAGTCGCTGAGCGCTTATGCTTATATCAATCCCGGATTTGTTTTTCCGGAAATTAAAGAATCGCTGCCCATTGAAACAAAACAGGCCGGGCATCTATTAATCCCTGTTGAAAACCGGGTATGCAATGATTTCAGAATTGATAAGACGGGTGATGTCATGCTTATCACCGGTTCCAATATGTCGGGTAAAAGTACATTTCTGCGGGCAGTGGGCACCAATATGGTACTGACTTACGCAGGAGGGCCTGTTTGTGCAGACAGTTTTTCAACGCCCATCATCCAGTTGTTTACCAGCATGCGCATTTTGGACGATCTTAGCAGGCAGGAGTCTACTTTTTATGCTGAATTGAAAAGGCTCAGGCTCATGCTTGAGTTGGAAGAAGAAATGGAATTATTCATCCTTCTGGATGAGATTTTAAAAGGAACAAATTCACAGGATAAATTCACCGGTTCCAGGGCGCTTCTCAAGCAATTGCTCGGGTCAAAATCGATTTCCATTGTTGCTACTCACGACCTGGCATTGAGCGAATTGGAAAAAACCTATCCAAAAAAACTGCATAACTATTCATTTGAAGTGGAAATTTCAAAAGGACGTTTTCACTTCGATTATAAACTCAAGAAAGGTGTTTGCAGTATTATGAATGCCTCCGAACTCATGAAACAGATGGGAATAAAACTTTAACCGGGAGGAAGTGGAAGCACCATGCGAAAGACCGAACCCTGGCCCAATTCACTTTCTATCTGAATAGAACCCTTGTTTTTGGCAGCAAATTCTTTACACAGCAACAACCCAAGGCCGGATCCTTTTTCCTTATTGGTACCTTTGGTTGATTCCTGTAATTTTTGCGAGAGCAGGGTTTTAATCCTTTGTTTTTCAATTCCTACACCAGTATCAGCTACCGATAAAATGACATGTTCCTTGTTTTGTGAGATTGTTAAAGTCACCCTCCCTTCACTGGGTGTAAATTTAATAGCATTGGTGATAAGGTTGCGGATAATGGTATAGACCATATTCCTGTCGGCAAAAACGTTAAAGTCTTTTCGGCTTCTGAATATCAAATCAATATCTTTGGCATCAGCCAGGCTCTCCAACATTTCTACCGTTTCCCTGGTTAACTCTGTCAGGTTAAATTTATGTGGTTTGAATTTAAGGCTCCCTGCTTCAGATCTGGACCACTCCAGTAAATTGGTAAGCAGTTCATAAGCATTTTTTGCCGTGCTATTAATGACCTGTGCAATGTCATTTAACTCGTCCTCATCAAATTCTTCATCTTCGTCACACAATAGGTTAGAGAATCCGATAATGGAATTGAACGGGCTTTTCAAGTCATGGGCAATGATGGAAAAGATCTTGTCTTTGGCAATATTTGACCTGCGGAGTTCTTCCTCCATATTTTTTCTTTCGGTAATATCAATGCTGATGCCCAGGCCTGCTATCAATTCACCTTTCTCATCAAAAACAGGGTAGGTAGAAAAAAGAGCCGGAAAAGTAGTTCCGTCTTTGCGGACTAAAGTGGCGTCCCCCTCAAATCCTATTTTGCCTGCTTTCATGTTCTCGAAATTTTCAGGAAAGTGGATAATATCGTCCTGTGAATGCAACAGGGCAACCGGCATTCCTATGGCCTCCTCCCGTGTGTATCCGAAAAGCTTTTCAGCTCCTTTACTGAATTCAACAATTTTAGGATCTGTGAAATTGAGGTCACTGAATATAAGTGATACATTGGTTGAATAGTTTAATATTGACCGTAGGTAATTACTTTCAAGCCGTTGCCTTTTTTGCTCTTCTGAGGGGGGTGATATTTCACTTATTTTACGGCTATGTATCCCTGAGTCCTTCATGAATAACTGTTTGATCTGAAAGTTATAAATATACTGTTATGAACGTAAAGAAAACAAATTTAATTATTCAGGACACTTATTATAAACCAGAAATTATCAGTGGCAAATAAAAACAGCTAAGTTATTTTCATTTCATTGGTTGTATTGACAAAAAGAACATTACCGACTTTGTCGTAACCGAGAAACAGATCCTGGCCCCTTGCTTTAACCTGGGCTTCTACAAATCCAATCAAAGTGAGTGCGGAATCTGCCGAATGATTACAGATAATATCCTGAACGCTTTCATTCTGTTTTTGTGGAATGATTGTCACATTTTTAAGTGAAATTGGCAACCTCCCTGTTTTGATTGATTTTGTGATTAATTTCTTCTGTTCTTCCATCTCATTTATCGGGTAAATGGCAAAAAGTTTTATGATTCCCTGGTCCCAGTCCTTATGCCCGAGAATGATATAAGCCATAAGGATCATCAGGTTGGCGTTTTTATAATCTTTTGATGTTATCCAAACATGAATTTCCTGGTGGTAACCAAATCCCCTGGGAGAGCTGCCGAGGATACAAACATCAAAGTTCACTGATTTCAGAAGCTGGAAATTATCAATAACAAACTTCAGGTTGTCGGGTTCCTTCTTTGCAAACTCGAAGAGGATCATATTATTATCTTTTCCGGATATGGACGGAAGTTGGATTACCTGTGCAATGGCCGTTGTGATAGAAGGGCTGATGATACAATCCAGGTAAACTTTGCTTTTTGTTAAATCTGCCAGTTTGATCAATTTACCCAACACCTTTTTCTTTTCCATATTTGATTGTGATGAAAGGTAACCTTCGAGATAATGGATATAGGTGCCAAACCCGTACTTGTAAGATATCCATTTGAGTAATTCAAAACCTGCAAATCTTTTAAAAGAATCGCTTGAAATGCAAACAACAGAAGGCCTCCAGTTTGTGTGTTCCTCATCTCTTTCAGATTTCTGAAGAAATACCCTGAGATACCTGCTAAACTGGAATATGACACCCTGGAATATGTTGGCAAGGCCGGCTTTTTCATTCTGAAGTTTAGTTATCATTAGATAGAATACTACCATGATTGCCAAAGCAAGAATGGCATAGGGTGTATTCATTTTGAACATAAGCCAGATACTTAAAAATGCACCAATCAGGGAAAACTGCCATTTGCTCTTGAATGATGGCCTGTAGGCAGGATCGGCTGCAAAATGCTCCAGGAATGAAATGAGGCAGATAGCTCCGTACACAACCATAAAAAACATCGAAATGATTTCAGCAATAAAGTTGACGCTACCGATGGAAATAAAGAAAAAAGCAAGAACAATGGTGATAATGCTTGCATTTAGGGGTTCATTGTCTTTTGTACGTTTTTTTGATAGCCAATTATTGATAAAGGGTACCTGGAAAATACCATCTTCACTCAGCGCTTGTAAAGTACGGGGAGCTACCATGATCGAACCCAGTGCGGATGAAATACATGCAGCAGCGAGGCCAATGGGGATAATAGGTCCCCAAATGGAAATCTGCGACATGATCAACTGGTCGCTGTTCAACTGCTCAGGGGATGCACAATAAGCTAATTTGTAGGCAACTACTATATAAATAATGAACCCGACCACTGTGGCTGAAATGGTACCGAGAGGTATTGATTTCTTGGGGTCTTTCAGGTCACCTGACAGGCCAAGCCCTGCAATAATGCCTGTAAAAGCAGGAAACAGGATGATAAACACATAAAAGAAATCATCAGGTTTGTCAATTGTATCGGTCAAATGAACCTGGTAATCAGGATTGAGAGGCCTGCCAAGGAGGAAAAAAATGATGGCAATAAATAATATTCCTGCAACAACATAAAGGGATTTCATGCCGCTATTGGCCCCTCTGGTTAGCATCAAAACTGTCAGTATAGCCATAGCGGGCAACGATACGATCCTTGTGTCGTAAATTTGTATCCCGAAATTATCCTGTAACCAGGGGAATAGAGGGGTAAAAGCCTCGGCAAATGCAATAATATAAAATGAAACACTGATAGCCTGCGACAGGTAAAGCGATATCCCGACAGAACCGCCAATGTTTAACCCGAAAGACCGGGAGATAATATAGTAGGCACCCCCGCCTTCCACCTTCTGGTTTGTGGCGATTTCGGCCACAGCCATTGTGGTGGGTATGGAGACCAGATGGCCCAATATAACAATGGCCACTACTCCCATAAACCCTACATGGGCAACAGCGTACCCGAACCGGAGAAACAGGATCGCACCTAAAATAGTTGAGATCGTTGTTAAAAAAACCGGAGCGGTTCCGAATCCAAGATTAGCCTTCATTCCATGAGGCTTACCAGTATTTTTTTTCATGAATTTTAAGCATATTGAAGTAATACTTTAACAACATTTTCAGCACCTTCGGCAATCTGCCCGATATTGGCGTCAAGCATATAGCAAGGTGTAGTCACAACTTTATATTTTTCATCCAGAATTACTTCACCGTGTGAAGTAAGCTTATGAACTGCACCCATTTCTTCAATAGCTTCAATAGTATCGTTGTCGTCACCAATGGTAACATTCAGGTTGTTGCCAATCACTTTGGCCAGTATGGTAGGTGATATACACAAAGCGCCAATAGGCTTATGCAATTCCACCATGCTCATAATGGCTTTGCTCACCTGTGGGTTTACTGTCGCATTGGCTCCTTCAAAAGCAACAGTGGAGAGGTTCTTGGCTGCCCCAAAACCACCGGGAAGGATCAATGCATCGAATTCACTGGCATCAAATTCTTTCAATGCCCTGATGTTGCCCCTGGCTATCCGGGCCGATTCTATCAAAACATTCCTGCTCTCAGGCATTTCTTCACTGGTTAGGTGATTGATAACATGATGTTGATCAATATCCGGGGCAAATATGCTGTATTCGGCTCCTGCTTTATGAATAGCGAGCATGGTAAGGACGGACTCATGAATTTCGGCACCGTCAAATACCCCACATCCTGACAATATGATTGCTACTTTTTTCATTTTGAAAATATTTTATAAGTACAACAAAAGGTTCAATTTTGCAGCTAATTTACAAATTTTTAACCTGAAAAATTCCTGAATTTTTCAAAGAGCATATTGACGATTGAAAATCAGGTTAAATCCAAATTTCAGTATTTTATCAATTGAACATGGGATGTCCCCCGGCTGCTGAGAACTTTCAACTGATAAATACCGGCATCCAGTTGTTTCAAATCCAATGTAGTAGCTGCTTCAGTGAGCTTCCCTGATCCGATCAGTTTTCCTTCAGAAGAATAAAGAAAATACAAGGGGATAAATCCTTTGTTCTCCACAGGTCTTTTGATAACCAACTGATCAGAGAACGGGTTTGGATAAACCCTGATGTCACCCGCATTTTGTTCCTTAATCCCAACCGGAATATATACTATCCAGTCGGACCTGACTGAACAGCCATGGGAATTTGTCACTCTCACATAATACCAGCCTTTGAACGAGGGATAAAATTCCTGTCCATCGGCTCCCCAAACCATACCGGAAGAGTCGTACCACTGATTGTTATACTTGGAACTGGAGTAGAGATAGTCACCCTGGTTGGTTACATTGGGTTTAGGTGGATTGTTGTAAACATTCACTGTTTTTTCTGTATTGACCGAAGTACATCCCTGGTCTTCAATAATGAGGGATACCACTTTGGCTCCGGAGCCTCCCCACCTGATGACATACGGCCCTTCACCGCTGCCACTTTTGATAAATCCTCCTGAAAAGTCCCAGCTAAACACAGCCTGTGTTGAGGCATAGCCGGTAAATTTTACGGAGTCGTCTTTGTTGACACATAAGGCAGTATCGGTTTCAAAATAGGACAGGGGCATGAAGATGACATTGACAGAAACGGTATTTTCTGTACTGGAACATCCTCCTTCAGCAACAATCAGAGAAACATTTTTCTTCCCGCCTGTTCCCCAGTTCAGGATATAGGGGCCCTGGCCGCTGCCTGAAATTATATTGGCTCCGGTAAAATTCCATGTATAGGTTGCAGTAGACGAACCACTTCCCGTGTATGTTAACGTATCATCTTCTCCCTGGCAGAGTTTTGATTTAATATCAAAATAGGGGGTGGGCCCTTTTGTGACTACCATCTGCTCCGTATGTAAATCAGAAGAGCACAGGTCTTCATCTACCTGAAGGGTAATGTTTTTTGTACCATCACTGCTCCAGGACACCAGGTATGGGCCTGCTCCGCTGCCTGTAACAATATTGCCCCCATCAAAATCCCACTGAAATGTGGCATTGGAGGACCCATTACCGGTATAGGATATGGTATCAGGAAAGTCGGTACATCCGGGTGAAGTGGTTGTAAAAGTGGAAGTAGGGACTTTTCGAATTCTGATTTGACGTGAAAACAGGGGGGATGTACAATTATTTCTGGTTACCACCAGGCTAACAGTTTTCCATCCGGTTTGAGACCATTTCAACTGGTAGGGGCCTGCCCCGCTGCCTGAGACCACAGTGGCACTGTCAAAGTCCCAGACAAAAGTTGTGTTAGTGGAGGAACCTTTGTAATTAGCTGATGCGCTTAATCCTGAACAAACTGCACTGTCCAGATAAAAAGTGGCTGAAGGTAATGGGTTCACATCAACAGGTACATTATAAGTGAGAGATTCACATTGGTTTTCTTTTACAACCAGGCTCAGGTCTTTTGCTCCTGATACTTTCCAATTCAGGTATATCGGGCCTTGCCCTGTTCCTCCTGTTATGGTACCCCCATCAAAGTCCCAGGTATATTTGGCAGTTGAACTGGCGTTCCCGGTGTAGAAAATGGTATCAGTTTCTTTTTCACAAATGGGGGAACGGACAGAGAAAAAAGGTGTCGGGGTTGTATCTACCATTGTACTGTGAGTGGTAGTTGACGCGCAACCGTTTTTGGAAACAGTCAGGGTAATGGTTTTCTGCCCTGCTGTGTCCCATTGAACGATCATAGGGCCTTGTCCACCGCCACCGACAACAATCCCGTTATCAAAGTCCCAGGTATAAGTGGCAGTTCCTCCTGCTGAACCCGTATAAGTGATGGTGTCATCATCGCTTGTACACGCATGGCCGTCCAGGCTAAAAGCAGAAGAGGGTGTTGAATTGACCTTAACATTGATGGTAGCTGAAGTACCGGTACAGGAATCTGCGTCTTTAAGGACCACATAAACCGACTTGGTTGTTGTTACCGTTATGCTTTGAGTTGTATCCCCTGTTGACCAGATGTACCTGGCATATCCCGAAGGTGCCGTAATAACCAGGCTGTCCCCATTGCAAAAAGTATCGTTACCCGAAAGGGTAAGCTGAGGGGTAAAACTTTGGCAAACAGATACTTTCCTGATCACATGATTGTCCTGATCTGCAACAAGAATGTTGTTGGCTCCGTAATAACCGATACTTTTTACATTGTAAAAGCGTGCTGCTGTGTCGTAGCCGTCCTGGTAGCCTGACATATTCAGGTAGTAGGCACCGGCATAGGTAGTCAGGTTGCTCCCGTCCCAAAGCCTGATCCTGTGCTGGTCGGTGATAAAATAATCTGATCCGATTTTAACAACATCAGACGGTGTCCACAAACCGGAAACTACGGTTGAAACGGTTTGGCTGGCAAGATCAATTTTACGGATTTTGGAATTGCCGAGGTCTGCCACATAAATCACCCCGTTAACATAATAAACACCGGTAGGCGAGCTGAACTGTGCTGTCGATTTAGCATTCCCATCGGTAGAACCCGGAGAATTGGGTTGGCCTGCGAGGGTGGTTACCACTCCGGCAGGAGTTATTTTACGAATAATATGATTTCCCTGATCAGCTACATATACGTTTCCGGTATCATCCACTGCTACATCAACCGGGTTTTGAAACCTGGCTGAGGTGGCGCTCCCATCAGCATAGCCGGGGTAGGAAGTGTAATTTTGCCCGCTGGCTGTATAACGGCCTGCAAATACGGTAACAGATTGTGCATTGGACAGGCCGGTAAATGGTGATATTTTTCGAATCACATGATTGTCTTTGTCAGCTACATAGATGTAATTGTTCGGGCCCACCGCAATGCCACAGGGGGAATTGAATTTTGACACAATCCCACTGGCATTGTAAAATCCGGCTTGTCCGTAGGCTCCGGCACGGGCATACACTTTCCCGGTGGCATCAATCATTTTGATCACATGGCCACCACTTTCTGAAATCCAGATATTGCCGTTGGTGTCATAGGCAAGTCCATAAGGCTGGTTAAACTTGGATGATGCTTTGTTGAGGCCACTGGTATAACCCGATGTCTGTGCCGTACCTGCGTATGTTGTTACTTGTTGAGCCATTGCCGGAACTGATATGAGCAGGGCAAGGCAAAATTGTAATATTCGTTTCATATTCTGATGATTTATTTGACGAAAGTTATCATTGTTTATTATCCGAGTCAATGAGTTTGTTTTGGCCTTGTGAATAGAGTGAATACTGAAATCCTTTATGAATGGAGTAAGCCCCTGTTTCTCCGAATTTGTTCAGGGCAATAAAACCTACCTGGAATTCCTTATGATCGGGTTGTTGGTCGATGATGCGCTGAATGGCCATTTCACAAGCTTCCTGTGGGCTTTTCCCATTTCGCATGAGTTCAACGATCAGGTGTGTCCCGGAAATTTTGATCACTGATTCGCCTTTTCCTGTTGCTGCTGCCCCGCCAACTTTTCCGTCAACAAACAAACCTGCTCCAATGATGGGCGAATCACCTACACGTCCGTGAAGTTTCCAGGCCAGGCCGCTTGTGGTACAGGCACCGGAAATGCGACCTTGTTGATCGATAGCAAGCATTCCGATCGTGTCATGGTTGTTTTTTTCGGGTGTTAGTGGTATTTGTTGTGTAGCCAACCACTGCAGCCATTTTTCTTTTGCTTTTTCTGTTAAAAGTTGTTCTTTTGGAAATCCTTGTGCAAGGGCAAATTCCAGGGCGCCTTCGCCCACCAGCATGATATGGTCGGTTTCCGTCATGACTTTTCGGGCAACCGATACCGGGTTTTTAATATGCTGAAGAAATCCTACCGACCCGCAGTTGCCGGTTTCGTCCATG
>CAZVAY010000068.1:0-8176 GCA_964625265.1 uncultured Sphingobacteriales bacterium
GATTTATTTTGATGCAAAAATAAGATATTGTCAAAGAAGACAAAAAACGGCATTACCCCACTAAGCATCCCCTGTAAAATCCTTGTGGGAAAGACTGTAATTTGTTCACAAAAATATTGTCATTACTTTGAAATTTATATCTTTGGAACATACGATAATCAATGTTTAACACTGATAAAACATAAAGTTTTATGGAAGATATTAAATGGGGTGAATTACCTTTTGGATACTTTAAAACCGACTACAATGTCAGGTGCTATTTTAAAAATGGGAAATGGGGACAAATTGAAGTAACCGATTCCGAAGAAGTTAGTTTTCATATTGCTGCTACAACGCTTCACTACGGCCAGGAAGCTTTTGAAGGCCTTAAGGCATTCAGGGGTGTTGATGGCAAGATCAGGCTATTCAGGTGGCAGGAAAACAATAAACGGATGAATTCTTCAGCGGAATATCTTCAGATGCCGCAAATCCCGGAGGATTTGTTTCGGGAAGCCATGCTAACCGCTGTTAAGAAAAACCTGAAATATGTTCCGCCTTACGGCACCGGAGCATCCTTGTATATCCGGCCATTGCTGGTGGGTTCGGGCCCACAAGTGGGAGTAAAACCGGCTGATGAATATTTGTTTATGATCTTTGTAACTCCTGTTGGCCCATACTTTAAAACAGGGTTTAAACCGGTGGATTTTCTGCTGACAGAGGAATTTGACCGTGCTGCTCCTTTGGGCACAGGCCACATTAAAGCAGGTGGCAACTATGCTGCAGGTATGATTGCCATGAAAAAAGCCCACAACCTGGGTTATGCCAATGTTTTGTTCCTTGATTCAAAAGAGAAAAAATACATTGATGAAGCCGGTCCTGCCAATTTTTTCGGAATTAAAGATAATACTTATATCACACCGAATTCACCAACAATTCTGCCTTCCATTACCAATAAAAGCTTATGTGTTCTGGCCGAAGACCTTGGCCTGAATGTGGAACGAAGGCATATTGCCAAAGAGGAATTATCCACTTTTGAAGAAGCCGGAGCTTGTGGTACTGCCGCTGTTATTTCCCCTATCGGTAAAATTGTTGATGACAAAACAGGGGAACAATTCGTGTTTACAAAGGATGGATCTCCGGGTCCAATCAGTACTAAGTTATATAATAAGCTCACAGGTATCCAGTTGGGTAAAGAACCTGATGAGCATGTTTGGACGGAGATTATTGATTAAATCATTTTATAACAGCAAATTAAGTAGCAATGACAAGTAGAAAAATAGTTGCCATGCCAGGTGATGGTATTGGTAAAACTGTTCTTCCCGAAGCAATACGTGTTTTGGATGCAGCTGGTTTTAAAGCAGATTATATTGAGGCTGATATCGGTTGGGAATTCTGGTGTAAACAAGGGAATCCCTTACCACAGAAAACACTCGACCTGATTGAAGAACATAAAATTGCCTTGTTTGGGGCAATTACTTCAAAGCCTAAGGATGACGCAACCGCTGAGCTCTCTCCCGAACTTCAGGGTAGCGGTCTGGTTTATTCAAGCCCCATTGTTGGCTTAAGACAGCATTTTGGTCTTGATATCTGTATGCGACCCTGTAAGTCTTACATCGGAAATCCACTGAATTTCGTCAGGAGGGGAAAAGAAGGCGGAATTGAGGAACCTCCCATCGATGTGGTTATTTTCAGACAGAATACGGAAGGGCTCTATTCGGGTGTTGAATGGACTGATCCGCCAAATCAAGTTTACAATGCATTTATGTCCCACCCTAAGTTTAGCAAAAACTACGGGCAGGTTCCCAAAGATGAGATTTCAATATCTTCCAGGATTTTTACCCACAGGGCTACAGAAAGAATTCTGAGGGCTGCTTTTGAACATGCACGTAATTATGGTTACAAATCCGTAACGGTTTGCGAAAAGCCCAATGTAATCAGGGAAACTTCCGGTATGATGTTTAAGCTGGCCAAAGAAATTCAACGAGACGAATATCCTGGAATTGAACTGTTGAATACAAATATTGATGCCCAAATGATGTGGCTTACAAAAAACCCGGAGGACTATGGTGTAATTGTGGCGGGCAACATGTTTGGTGATATTGTATCAGATGGTTTTGCCGGCCTGATTGGCGGATTGGGTTTCGCCTGTAGTGCCCAGTTCAACCCGGAGACGGGAATTGGCGTATTTGAACCTACACACGGATCCGCACCCAAATATTCTGAGTATGCTACTTCCATAGTAAATCCGGTGGCCATGATTGCATCAGCCTGTATGATGATCGATTTTATAGGTGAAAAAAGAATAGCGGAGAATATTCGTGCTGCCATATCCAGGGTCATTGCTGATGGCCGGGTTCGTACTTATGATATGCTTAAAATGAAAGGCAGTGCTGATGTAGTTGAAAAAGGAGCAGCTTCTACATCGCAGATGACGGATGCCATTATCAAAGCATTGAAATAAGTTTACAGTTATTAAGGCCATCTAATTTGAAAAGTGCTTTATTTTGCGCTTTCAAATTATGATATACCAATTCGAAATATTCAAGAACCTGAATTATTCCGAAAAGCGAACATTTGGGTTGCACCTGACGTATTCCATTATTGAAGGGATCATTCTCGGGGTCATTGCCCTTAATGAATTTGTGTTTGTTAAAAGCCTGCAGGGGTCAAATGGATTATTGAGTGTATTGTTCTCATTCTCCGTGATTGTTTTGGTAGTATCAATTTTTTTGAATGAGTATTTAAAACGCTACCGGGGTAAACGAAAATTACTTTTCCTGACAGCGCTCGTTACGAGGCTCCCTTTGCTTGGATTGATGTTTTTTCCTGAAAATCCACTCGCTGCTGAAAATCCCATGCTTTTTCATTATCTATTCCTGGGTATATTTTTCTTCTTTTTTCTTGCCCAACCCATTGTATTGCCCATTATCAACCTGTTCCTGAAAAATAATTATTCACATGGTAATTTTGGAAGACTCTACAGTTATTCCACCATGATTAATAAAATAATTATGATGGTAGTCACTTTTTTCACTGGCCGTTTTCTCGACCTTGACCCATTTGCTTTCAGATATATTTACCCCGTTGTTGGCATTCTTGGTATTCTTTCTATCATTATTCTGGCCATGATAAGGACTGAATCACAGCAGGAGGTAATCAGGGTTAACCTGGCTTCAACTTTCAGGAATTCATTCAGGAACATGCTTGCTATTTTAAAATCAAACAAACCATACCTCGATTTTGAAATTGGATTTATGCTTTATGGTTTAGCCTTTATGACTTCCGCGGTCATGATCACACTTTTTTACAATAACGCATTGCATTTAAATTACTCCAGTGTTGCTTTTTATAAAAACTTTTACAACATTATCGCTATCATTTTTCTGCCTTTATTTGGCCGGCTTTTAGGAAAACTGGATCCCCGTAAGTTTGCTATGCTCACATTCGGTTTCCTGTTTATGACAATCCTCTTTACCATGCTTTGTGAGTATATTCCCGATAGCCGTAGTTTTATATCCATTGAGTTCGTATGGCTATTGATTGTAGCAAACATATTTTATGGTTTATTTGCCGGAGCCATGCCCTTGCTCTGGAATATCGGCTCTGCCTACTTTTGTAAAGAAGGTGACGTAGCTACATACCAGGCGATTCATCTAAGTCTAACGGGTTTCAGGGGGATGATAGCTCCGTTTATAGGGGTCATGGTGTATGGTTTGAGCAACTTTACATTTACTTTTTCCCTCGGACTGGCTTCCCTGATTGCCGGAATCATGGTTATGGGAAATTCTTTAAAAAAATACAAGCGACACTAGTTCTCAGGAGAAGTATCACGTAAGAACTTATCTTTCAGTTCTTTTTGAAACCTGTTGATCAGAGCCTGTTCTTCGGGTACTATGCCCTGAAATGCTTCCGCTACTTTGATCATAACATCCACCATAAACTTATATTCCGGGTCGGGACCGTGTTCCTTGAAAATATCCATGGCCTTATTGAACGCAGCCTCTACAGAGTGATGCTTGTTTTGCTCATACAAAAACGACCAGGTAATTTCCTTCGACCATGGATGATTCATTAATATTTTGTTCAGTTCATCCACTTCGCTATCCTGAATATCTCCATCAGCAAGGGCAATCGCATAAATCAATTCACCAAACGCATCATATAACTTAGACCTGGATACCAAAACCGAAATATTTAGTTTAAAAGACAATTATATTTGTATCGAAAGTTAATAAAAACCTAACTTTGAGAAAACTTTAAAAAAATAGGGAAAATTTGTCGCACCCGAAACCCTTTATTGACAAGGCTTTGCAGTGACTCGAAAATTTTTTTTACAAAAAATGACTTTTTTTACCCAAAATCCATATTAATAAGTAGACAGATGCAGTTTAGTGATGTGGAACTTTTAGCAGGAATAAAAATTGGTGATTCGGCCGTTTTAAGATTTCTGTATAAAACATACCTGACGGATGTGTTACGTCAGGGGAAGAGAATGGCAAACTGCTCTAAAGAGGATGCTCAAGATGTGTTTCAGGATGCATTGGTAGTGATCTTCAATAAACTTGAGAAAGAAGATATTGATCTTACAAGTTCTTTTAAAGCTTTATTCCTGGGGGTTTCAAGGATCATCTGGTTGACAAAAATTAATGGTGAAAAAATCAAAACAACCAACGAGGATCCTGATGCCTTTATCGGAAATGCAGATGATGATATCTATGCTAAGTTGAGTGAAGAACTGGATTTCGAACGTAAATCCAAAGTTTTTTACGAGGAATTTAAAAAGCTGGGTAGTGAATGTCAGCGATTTTTAAGGTTGGTTTTAAATGGAGTGACAATAGCTGAAGCTACAAAGGTTTTAAGTTTTTCGAGCGAATCCGCTGCAAGGCGCAGATACATTCGATGCAAAACTGCTTTAAGCGAACTAATAAAAGTGCGTTTAGAAAAATTTAAATGATTAAATTATGAAACAACTGAAAAATTATACAGAAATGGTCATCAGGTACATAGATCATGACCTGGAACCCAATGAGGCGGCATGGGTTGAAAAGCTCATTGAATCCGACCCTGAAGCCAAAGAAGAATATCTAATCCAACTGGACATTAAAAAGGTGTTTTCAGATTCCAGTGTAATTGATTTCAGGGAAAAAATATCTGCAGTTATTGAGGAGGAAGAAAAGCAATCCGGGATATACCAGTTCCTGAGCGGAAACAGGAAAGTAGCATCGTTGCTGGCTGCAGCCTCAGTGGTGTTGGTAGCAGGAATGGTCTGGTTCCTGGCATTCAGGAAACCCAACCCGGAAACTTTGTTTGAACAAAACTATTCCCCTTATGAAATTAATTATGTTGCCAGATCAGATGAAAATCCAGACCTGAGCCAAACCTTGATGAATGCTTTTGAAAAATTCAATAACAAGGATTTTGAAAATGCTACACTGCTATTTGACCAGGTTTTACGAACTGATCCGGATAACATACCTGCGAATTTATACAGCGGTATATCCAATATTGAAATAGAACAATACCTTAAAGCGACAGAAAAGTTTCGAGTGGTATTAAAACATGAAGACAACTTTTTTATTGACCAGGCTGAATGGTATATGGGCCTTTGCTATCTGAAACTACATGACCTGAAGAAAGCGAAAGAGATATTTAAGCATATTGCTTCTACCGACAGTTACTATAATAAGAATGCTGCACACCTGGCAAAACATATTAAGTAATCGTTCTTTTCGTTTTTGTTCTTTTCAACCTGAAAGTGAATAATCCGGCCAGTAATATCACAATGGCAATAATGGCAATGTAATAAGGTTCTACATTTCGCTTTTCCAGTGGCCGGTTTTCACCAATGGTTACAAATGGCCCCCAAAAATAAGGGGACGACATAACTTTATCAGCATCAGCAATGAAGTCAAGCTTGGATTGCCTTAGTGCTGTTGACTTGGATTGATTAAGGTGGAGGTACTTGTAAAACCCGGTCATTATTTGTGCACTGCTTTTATCATTCACCGTCCATAATGTCATGACAACACTTGGACAGCCCGCATACATAAAGGCCCTGGCCAGGCTCATGATCCCTTCGCCTTTGTAAAGTTTACCGTTACCGGTATTGCAGGCACTCAGCACAGCCATTCTGGCGTGAAGGGGCAGGTTGTATATCTCAAAAGTATTCAAATAGCTGTCTTCCGTGCTGTCGGAAACAGGAAAAAATACCAACTTGGTATACATCGGGTTGTTATCGTTGTACAGGGTGTGCATGGACAAGTGTAAAATGTCAAATTGTCCAGCCTGTGATTTAAAATGCCGTTCAGTGGCATCCGTATAAATAAATACAGATGATTTAAAATACTTTGAGATTCCCTTGATTTCATCTTCGCTGTGTATCAATGGCCTCAGTACAAGCGGCTCCCCCCTTAAAACATGATGGTTCTTTGATTCACCCTGATTGTAATTCCTGTACACGGGTGCAAAGGCCAATACCCTGTTTTTCTTTATCTTGTTTTCAATTATTTCCCTAAAATACAGCGTAGCAGAATAACTATAATTAATCTCATGGTCTTTTAATAGATAATGGAGTTTTCTGAAATCCCTGACAGGTTGGTTTTCATCTAAAGGTACCAGGGTTTCAAAAGGTACATAAGCCAATACTTCGTCCGGTATTATCAGAAGTTCTTTTCCTACAGTATTTTCCTGGACGGGCAGGTGTAAAGTATTGTAAAGTAACCCGGAAAGCGCGGTAAATCTGTTAAAATAGGTGTTGAAATTCTCTGTTATTGGATTTGTCGACAAAAGTTCAAGATACGCGGTTACAAGTGAATCCAGACTGAAAGGTAGTGGTACTTTTTCATAAGAGAGTTCATCTTTTGTTGCAAGAAAAATCAGCAAACTATTATGGAGTATTTTGTATTCAATAAGAACCTGGTCCGGGCTTATTTTGCTTTTTACAGCTTTAAGTGAAATCACAGGGTCACTGTATTTAAGCTTAAAATACTGCGGATAATCATTTTCATATTTTTTATATATCGAATCCTGTTGTTGCTTATAAACGAACATCTCGCCCTGCCATCTTTTAATTTTCTCTTCATCAGGTATAGCCGATTGTCTTTCCTGGTAGATCCTGTCCTGGTAAAAAGCGATTTTTGCCCTTATTGAAGCTTCTCTTTGTTTCAAGCTATCGGGGATGTTACTTTGCGCCACAGCATTCCTGTCTTTAACCCTGAAGGTAAGTGCAAATGATTTGCTTTGCTCCGTGATCCTGAAGGCTTCTTCCAAATATGATTTATTACCGGATAATTCATAATGTTCAAGGGCAATATTGATCGCTGTTGGAAAAACAGCCTGTAGTTTCGATGCAATATGCAACTGGTTTTCCTGGCTGGAATACAGGTTCCCAAAGGAGGATAATAAGCCCAGGCAGGTCTTTGTTGCCATTCCTGCCGAATCGAGATAAACATTGTTTTTAGTACTACGATATAAGGTGAAATAAATTTCAGCCATCAAGGAGTAGTTTATCATTTGCTGAGGTGTATAGTACAGATTTTCAGCAGATAATTCATTGTTGGGGAGGTTGCTGAGTCGGTTGTTTTTTATTCCCTCCTGTAGCAGTTTGAGGGACTTTTTGAATTCATTTTGTTTATAATAAACACTTGCAAGCAGGTAAATGTTTTCGTAATAGGTTTCGTATATCTGTTTTTGACCTGTAGCCTGAAGAACCTGGCGTCCTTTGATCAACCAGGATTTTGCAGCATCCACTTCTCCCGTTTTCATTAAAAACTCACTGTACATATTGTAGGTACCAGCAAAATCAACGCTTCGGGCATTTTGGAGTTCTGTCAGGTAATCAATGGCTTTTATAAAGAATTGAGCTGCCATCTTAGGTTTGCCAAGATGGTCGTAACAATTAGCTATCCTCGAAAGGATCATCTCACTCCCGTAATCAGCAGTTGTTGAATTCTTGTATGCCAGGGCCTTGTAGTAATAATTTAAGGCGAGCCAATAATTTCCCTGCTCAAAGTATATGTTCGCTATCTGATGGGATATTTGTATCACCTGAAAACTCGATTCATAAAGATTTAAATTGACTACACTATTCGAAGCCTGGATAAAATAATCCAATGCTTTGGAGATATCCCCCAGGTTTTGATATGCCACCCCCATACGAAACAATAGGTTGGTCATTAAAGCTTTATTACTATTACTA
>CAZVAY010000068.1:8276-10514 GCA_964625265.1 uncultured Sphingobacteriales bacterium
TGCCACCCCCATACGAAACAATAGGTTGGTCATTAAAGCTTTATTACTATTACTACCTAATTGATCCATGGCCTGGGAAAATGATTGCAGGGCAGGGAAGGGACGACCAACATCCAGATAACTATTGCCAAGCCTGTACAATAATAAAGGTGGAACAGTTGAACTGCTTAATTGGTTCATCAGGTTTGTGGCTGAATCCAGATAACTGCTACTCCTGTTGAAGTCTCCGGAGTTGAACATCAGGGTATTAAAATGCAGATAGAATCTTATAACCATTAAAGTGTCTTGTTTACTGACATAGTGGAATGCCTTTGTTGCAAAGTACTCTGCCTGCTCAAAATCCCTTAGTAACCAATAACAGTTGCCAAGATTGAAAAATAACTTGAGCTTTTGTTGAACGGGTAATATATCAATCAAACTTTCAGAAAGATTTAGACTAACGATCTTTGCGTTTATAAAATCACCCAGGTCATAAAGCCGGTCAGCGATGCTTGCCCAAAGCCTGGCATTCTGCAGGCTATCCATACTGTGTTTCTTCGATTCCCTGTAAATTGTAAGGAATTCATCCTGTTTTAAATCAACCTGCTTTTGATAGTTTGCCCGGTAAAACCCGGCAACAAGGTAATCTTCGAAATCTCCCAAACGATAATACTCATTAGCAGCAAGCCTGAATAACTCAGATGCTTTTGCTGGGTTGTTATGATCGATGGCAGAATGGGCTTGTAATACGTAAAGACTGCTGTCAGAAAAGGGAAGTGGAATGGTTATCTGTGCTTTTGAAGTGATTGTCATTAGCGTTAACCATAAAAAAACAAATTGCCGGCCTATGTTGGAAATGTTAATCATGAGAGGTTTCAAGTTCACAAATATCTCAAATCCGCCCTACTGTAAGCAAGATAATTTAAAAATTGTTTTTATTATTGCTGACAAAGTATATATTTGTCCAATGAAATTAATTTGTAGCAGATGTAATGGGAGTAAAGTTATAAAAGCCGGCATTGTGTCGGATAAGCAAAGGTTTAAGTGTAAGGACTGTGGGTACCACTTCACCCTGCACCAGCGATCCAGACCGGATGAAATCAGGCGGGCAGCCTTGTACCTGTATCTCGAAGGGGTTCCGCTAAGACAAATAGGGAAACTGCTTGGGGTACATAATTCTGCAGTGTCAAAATGGTTAAGGCCGATACTCCCTTTTTTACAGACCTGGCGCAAAAAAAACAGGGAAATATTTCACAAAAGCGCATTATTGCGGGAATTGTACGAAAATGAGGAGGATATTATTTTTATGTCACTCTTCCGAAAATTACCTGGTAATAAAGAAGCTTACAGCAACCGGGTGTTTTTCGGTGAATGATCCTGGATGGTTACATAGGGCGATAACTATAAAAAGTAGGCAAATTAAAATAATTTTAAATTCAGCATTTATTATTCTGGAAAAATCACCCCCAAATAACTATTTATAAGCAGAACCTTAATAATTGTCACTTAATTTTTGTAGAACCTAATTTAATAATGCCATGAAAAATTATTGGAAAAGTGAAATCGAAATTCTCTCCAAAGAAGATATGCAAAAAGTAAAGGGTGGCGACCCCGAAACTGGTGGAGAAAATCCCCCTGCAATGCCAATAAAATTTTAAAATACTAAAATATAAAACCGGAACTCGAAGGTAATTTACACAATGTGAGGGATGGGGACTGAGGAGTTAGAAATGCAATTCAAAAACACAATTTGCCTTCTTCGGTTTATTTAGTTTGTTTTTAGGATAATTTATAATTCCTTTTAAGTGGAATTATGAATTCTTCTGCCAGTCTTTCACAGCATCAATCAAGTCGGGCAGTACCTTTAAAGCATCCCCGACCACACCGTAATCCGCTGTTTCAAAGATAGGCGCTTCGTCATCTTTATTTACCGCAACAATACATTTACTTGAGCTTACACCGGCTACGTGCTGGATTGCTCCACTGATTCCAAAAGCCATGTACAGGTTGGGTGCGATGATCTTACCGGTTTGTCCGGTGTGTTCTTCATGCGGGCGCCAGCCTTCATCTGATACCGGCCTGGAGCATGACGTTGCGGCACCAACGATTTGGGCCAGTTGCTCGATCATGGCGGTGCGGGCGTCCGACGACACCGCGATCAGGGCCCTCCGCGATCGCGTCCACCGCGACGTCGAGCAACCGGTCCTGATCGATGATCAGAAGATCACAATCGCCCTACGGACCGCCACGGCGTTGGAG
>CAZVAY010000069.1:0-10456 GCA_964625265.1 uncultured Sphingobacteriales bacterium
AGGGGGGCTGGTTTCTGATAATGCTGTTCCTGGTTATAGAATCATTCTTGATTATCCTGCATCGGTGAAACCTGGTTTAACGAAGCAAAACAACATCCTGATACATGCGGACAATGGATCGGGTTCTGCAACGATCTTTTATCGTACTGACAAATTCAAACCATCCGTGTTGCATATTTTCAACACATCCGGCAAGCTTATGCATGAGCAGTCTCTAACAGAAAACTGTTCCTCTTGCCGTTTGTCTGTTTACATTGCCAGTTGGAACCCCGGGTTGTATCTTGTTACATTATCTGGCAACCACCACCTACAGTCAGCTAAATTTATAAAAAATTAATTACTGTTATCTTTTAAGAGGGCTATCACGTGTTCTTAGCAATATTCTGTTTCAAACCCCCTTATTCAATTGATTATCTTCATTTTAAAGAAATTACCATTTGTTTGTTTCACATGAAACAATTATTCAATAATTAATTGGTTTTTACCAGGCTTTTATTATGGCTATTTTTGCTGGCGTTTATCAGATTATATGAATCAAATTGAAATTTTATCTCCTGCCGGCTCTTATGAATCCCTTCAGGCTGCTATTCAGGGGGGCTGCCACGCAGTGTATTTTGGCGCTTCCAGCCTCAATATGCGCTCCCGGTCATCTGCCAATTTTAATACCGATGATATCAGTAACATTATTGGTATTTGTCACGAAAACAATGTGAAAGCATATCTTACGCTGAATACTATTGTTTACAACAACGAACTTGATGAGATTCATGAAATTACCAGGGTCGCCAAAGATTCAGATGTTGATGCTATCATTGCATCTGATGTGGCCGTTATGAGCATTTGTAATGATTCTGGAATACCCGTGCATGCCTCCACACAGTTGAATATTTCAAATAATGAAAGCGTAAGGTTTTTCTCCCGTTTTTGTGATGTGATGGTCCTTGCCCGGGAACTTGACCTTGAACAAGTTTCATCTATCAATAACTTCATTCAGGAACATCATATCACCGGGCCATCAGGCTATCCCGTGCGTACAGAGGTCTTTGTCCATGGGGCGCTCTGTATGTCTGTCTCAGGCAAATGCTTTCTTTCTTTTCATGAAGATGCCGCTTCGGCAAACAGGGGAGCCTGTTATCAGCCCTGTCGCAGGGAGTACCAGGTGTTTGATGATAAAGGTAAAGAGCTAAAACTGGAGAACAATTATATCCTCTCTCCCAAAGATCTGTCAACCATTAAATTCATTGATAAAATTCTTGATTCGGGGGTCTCCGTTCTTAAGCTCGAGGGCCGGGGGCGATCACCAGAGTATGTAATGACCGTTACTTCGGCCTACAGGACTGCTGTTGATCATTATGCATCCGGAAATTTTGATGAAAGCCTTAGTGAAAAACTGGAAAACCAATTAAAAACCGTTTATAATCGCGGTTTTTGGGAGGGTCATTACCTGGGTAAAAACCTGTCCGAATGGAATACAGACCAATACGGTTCAAAAGCCACAACAAGGAAAATATACCTGGGAAAGGGGCTTAAGTATTTCAAAAAAATTAAAGTAGGTGAATTTCTGATTGAAACAGGAACGCTTAGTATAGGGAGTAAATTTTATATCATGGGCCCCACAACCGGAGTAATCCGGGGAAAGGTTTCAGAATTACGCAAAGATGACGGACCTGTTGACTCTGTTTCCAAGGGTGATGTTTTTTCCATGCCTGTAGATAACATGATAAGGCCATCTGATAAACTTTATATTATTGTCCGGCAGGAATAATTATGTTCTCCTCTATCTCCCAGTTTGCTTTAAGGCCTAATACTTTTTCATAGATAATAACCCGTTCCGGTTGTTTTCTTTCTCCGTAATTTCCCGTATCCCATATTCCGTTATTATTTTCATCTATTACAATTCTCACCTGATAATTTCCGGGTTTTAAATTTTCGAAAGCACATACCCCGTCACCTTGTATTTCAACAAACCTTAATACTTTAAACTTTGCATCAGTCAACTGAATAATCTTGTTATTTTGCATGCTGTCGCTAATATTCAACCGGATTGTGCCTAACTCCTCATGTGTACTTACCCTGATTGGAAGCTTGATAGTGTCGTTTGTTTTGTCATAAATATTTGTTACACATCCCGGAAGTAACAATATAAAATTCGTTTTTCCCCTGGGCGGGACAGAATCTAATTTTACGCTTGTCCATGATTTCTCTCCAGTACTAATCCCTGTGTAATTTTTAAACAAAATTGTGTCCTTAAGAAATAACATTTGGCCTGTATCAAATGACTTGACAGGTGCATTAAAAGTGATACTATATTTTCCACTTAGGGTTATATCGTTTATTGCTTCAATTTTTACCTGTTCTTTTTTTACGGTATTCTTTATTTCAAATGTATCAACAACGGTTTTACCTTCCAATAAAACAAATTCTTTATTCAAACTATCATTTATGGCCCAAATTATTAGGCTATCCTGCCTGTATTCAGCATATTGATCAGTCTTTGTTGTTAACGAGAATACACGTGGATTAAGTAACTTCCGGTTAATCATCATAGAATATCTATAATAGCCGCTATTCCTGGCATCAACAACTTTAATTTCCTTCGGATTTTCCTTAAAGGTCTCAATATCTGCAAGTACCGTGTCTGACGACAGGATTATTTCCTTATCTCTAAATCCAATAATTTCTCCCGGATCATATAATAAATTCTCATTCTTGTCGCCAAGACAAAATATAAAATACTTCCCGGGTGCCAGGTAATTTATTGTGTATTTTCCCTGTTCGTCCGTTCTCGAATAATAATCAGGTTGGTCTTTATAAACAATTGAATCATAATAGTTTTTGTATAAAAGGATTTTAACTTCCTTTACTGGTTTCTTGGTCATATTTTCTATTACAGCCCCTGATATTGATAAGCTGTCCAGCTCTTCCCCTGTACAAAATACGTATGTAAAATTACTTACCACGTTGCCCTCTGTAATATCTTTTATCGCATTGCCAAACCTTATAGAGTATGTGGTGTTCGGCAATATTGAGTCGTTAAGGTGTATTATCAATTTCTTACCCTTTACTTTTATCTCTGGTTTGTTTTCCTGTATCGGACTTATTATCAATTCTTTGGCAATATTCTCCAGGCTTATGAATTCATCAAACTGCAGCTCGGCATCCAGCTTATCAATATTTTTCGATTCATTGGCGGGGATTGCCTTTAACAGGCTGGGTAGAGTAGTGTCTTTTTCTCCGCCTGAAGGCATTTTCTGTATGGCACAACCTGACAATAAAATTGTCGTTAACAGCGTATATATGAATACTTTATTCATTTCTTATCTCCCAAGCTGCACAAGTAATACAGCAATATCTGCCGGTGAAACCCCGCTCACCCTTGATGCTTGTCCCAGTGTGGCAGGTTTAATTTTTGTCAATTTCTCCCTGGCCTCCATGGACATAGATGCAATTTTATAATAATCAAATATTTCCGGTATTGTTATATGATCCAATCTGCCTATTTTTTTTGCCAGTTCCTTTTCTTTCTCAATGTATGTTTTATACTTACACATGATGGCTGCTTCTCCTATTGTTTCTGCGTCAAATTTCTCGAAATATTCCCGTATCCTGCTATTTATACCAATAATATCTTCCATGTCTATCTCTGGCCTTAGAATAAAGGATCCCAGCCTTATTCGTTGTGACAGTTCTTTCGACCCTTTTTTCTTCAATACTTCATTATACTCCGAAAGTGATGCGCTATTCCTGTTCAAAAAATCTGTAATACTTTCAATATTGTGTAATTTATCCTTTATTTTTTCAAATTCCTTCTTTGTTTTAAGCCCTAACTTATAGGCACCTGGGGTCAACCGAATATCAGCATTATCTTGTCTTAGTAAAATCCGGTATTCTGCCCTTGAGGTAAATAACCTGTATGGTTCATTGGTACCCTTGGAGACAAGGTCATCAATTAGCACCCCGATATAGGCCTCATCCCTGCCCAAAACGAAGGGGTTTTCATTCCGCACCTTTTTTACTGCATTGATCGCTGCAATCAAGCCCTGTGCTGCAGCTTCCTCATATCCGGTAGTACCGTTAATTTGGCCAGCAAAGTATAAATTTTCAATTTTCTTGGTTTCAAGTGTATTTTTTAGCTGTGTTGGATCGAAATAATCATATTCAATGGCATAGCCAGGCCTGAATATTTTTGCTTTTTCAAATCCGGGAATATGCCGTAAAGCCTCTAGTTGAACCTCTTCGGGCAAGGAAGAAGAAAAACCGTTAACATACATTTCGATTGTATGCCATCCCTCCGGCTCAATAAACAACTGGTGTCTGTTACGATCTGAAAACCGGACTATTTTATCCTCGATAGAGGGGCAGTAGCGTGGACCCGTTCCTTTTATTCTTTCATTAAACATGGGCGATTTATCAAAACCGCTGGCCAACACTCCGTGAACTTTTTTGTTGGTATAAGCAATATAGCAGTCTCTTTGTTCCTCAAGTGGTTTAGACTGGTCAGAAAAAGAGAATTTACCAGGGTTATTATCACCCTTTTGTACATCCAGCTTAGAATAGTCCAGGGAACGGGCATCAACACGCACCGGGGTACCCGTTTTCATTCTTCCTGTTTCAAATCCCAGGTCACTTATTTGTTCGGTTAAACCATAAGCCGATGGTTCTCCTATTCGTCCTCCAGCAATTTGCTTCTCTCCAATATGAATCTTGCCGTTTAAAAATGTTCCGTTTGCCAAAATGACCGCCTGGCTAAATATTTCTATTCCAAGTTTAGTTCTGACACCCTTTACATAACCATCTTTTATAATCAGGTAATCAACCATGTCCTGCCAAAAATCAATGTTTGTGTTTTGCTCCAATGCTTTTCGCCATTCCTGCGAAAACATCATTCTGTCATTTTGCGTTCTTGGGCTCCACATGGCCGGCCCTTTTGACCGGTTTAGCATTCTGAATTGAATGGCGGTTTTATCAGCAATAATTCCTGAATATCCCCCCAAAGCATCTATTTCTCTAACCAACTGCCCTTTGGCAACTCCCCCCATTGCCGGATTACACGACATTTGCGCAATGTTCTGCATATTCATTGTAATAAGCAGTGTCTTTGCACCCATTTTTCCAGCGGTAGAAGCTGCCTCACAACCCGCATGGCCCGCACCCACCACTACTATATCATACTTGTCAAACATTTTTCACCTGTTTCACGTGGAACATTACAAAATCTCCAGATATTTATTCTCCAATAATCTCATTTTCTCTTTTTGTTTTTCCGTTTTATCCTCTTCCCCCATCAGGTGTAATAAGCCGTGAATAACCACCCTATATAATTCTTTATCAGGTGTTTGTATGAATTTCTTTGCATTTTCCCTCACCCTTTTTACGCTTATATATAGTTCACCCATAATAGGCTCACCATTGTCAGCATAATTGAAAGTTATGATGTCGGTATAATCGTGATGATTTAAATATTTTTTATTGATATTCAAAACTTTGTCATCACTCATTAAAATAATATTGACAAAGGAAATCTCTTTTCCATATTCGTCTATTATCTTTTGTAAAATACCAAGAACTTTTTTCTTATCTAAATTAACCTTAAATCTATTTCTGAATATTTCTAGTCTCATCTTAATAGTGTCAATGTGCCGCTATATCTTTTTGTTTCACCAGCCCTTCCGTTAATTACCGCAACATACAAATAAACCCCGGATGGCGCAAATTCTTTACCGTTGTTTATTTTTCCATCCCATTTCAATTCTCCCGGTGTCGAATACCAAATTCTTTGACCCCAGCGATTGTATATCTCCAGCCTTGAGTTCATGCTATCTATGAGCATTCCCCTTGGAGAAAAATACCTGTTCTCACCGTAATCTGAATTAAGTTTAACCGCTGTTGGGAAAAAAACAATATGCTCTCCGGTTATGCATGTGTAATTTGACTTGCTTCGCTGACCGCTACCGTATTTATTATTTCCCTCCACTGCCTCTACATAAAAACAGAATTCTTTTCCTTTCATATTGCTTTTGTCAAGATTATTAAAATATTCTACCTCGGCCGGGCCCACTGATGCGAATATTGTGTTATCTGTCTTTTCAAAAATTTCCTGGAACTTTATACCTCCAAGCCATCCTTCATAAAGGTTCCACAATAGCTTGTTATTGCTATTTTCAGAACTTAAGGTGATTAAAATATTGTGTGCTGTGTTGGAGGTCATACTTTCTATATCACAGCTATCTATCAGGCTGACCCTGTAGTTGTAAATTGTAGAATTTATATTTACGTCATTATCTGGTTCAGTATATATTTTATTGCCCTGATAACCTATGCTTTTTTCAAGCTTTTCAACCTTTCCCTGTTCTTGTTTGTAAAGATTAAAGCTTTTTATATCAGCTTCACGATCAACCAACCAGCTAATTTCCATTCCATCAAAGTTGCTGTTTACTGTTACGTTTTGAAGGTAAATTTCTGAAGGCAACGACACAAAATGTGTCTTAATCTTCACCATATTGCTGGACGAATGATAAGATGTTGTTTTATGCATTGCCCTTAAAATAATATCATAGTACGCTTCATTGTCCAATCCTGTCAGCTCATAATTTGTTATATCTCCATTTGTGCTTCCTGCAATTTTAAATTCATTTTCACCTTTCTTTTTCGTCAACACCTGGTATTCTACATTATTCTCACTCCAGGCAGAATACTTGTTCCAGCTTAAGCTTATAGATCCTTTGCAATAATTGTTTTTTGTTGAAAGCAATATCGTATTATGTGCATCAGAAAATAAGCTTAAATTAAAGCAGCTATCGATCGCAATAATCCTATAAAGCTTTGTTGTAGAAGACGGATCTGTATTACCAGAATCAACATAAAATGTGTTGTTCTTCCCATAAATAGTATCAATGATAATGTTTTTGCTGTTTTGCTCATAATATAAGATATAACCCATAACATCATTGTCCGATGCTTGTTTCCAGCCAATCACTATAGATTTTCCTGAAACGCTTACTGTGTCAATCTCTATTTTAACCGGAGCAATTTTATCAATAGCCACGGTATCTGATACCATGCTGTCTATCAATCCACATTTAAATACCATGACAATAAAATATTCCCACTTTTCTGATGTTAGGGCGGCATTATTATGAATATAACTATTTAAGTAATAATCATTTATTTTATCAATAAGGATATAATTACTTGTTTGGTTGGGCCTTGCATACAGCTTATAATTCAAAAAATCTTCACAGGTGTCGTTAGGAAGTGACCAGTCAATAAATACATTGGTGTCGTTTTCGCAAACATGCGTAATAGTAAACCCCGATGCTGTTATAAATCCGGTTATTGCCAGCAAACATGTTAAAGTAATATTTCGTAATTTTTTCAAAATCAAAACAGAAGTCTGTTAACTTTGTACTTTCTTTCCTTCAACAAATCATTTCATTCCAATTACATTGAATAAATTCAACGAACAAATTCGACTCAATAAACTGATAGCCCGTTCAGGATATTGTTCCAGGCGAAAAGCTGATGACTACATCCAAAAAGGACAGGTTAAAGTTAATGGCAAAATTATAAAGGAACTGGGGTTTCTCTCCAGTATTAATGATATTATTTCTGTAAAAGGAAGAAAATTAACTTTCGAAACAAATAAATATTACATTTTAAACAAACCCACAAACGTTGTTTGCACAGCGTCTGATCCCCAGGGACGTAAAACAATTGTTGAATTGATCACATCAAAAGAGCGACTGTTTACGGTTGGTCGCCTCGACCGAAACACAACCGGGGCAATACTACTAACAAATGATGGAAACCTGTCTTATAAATTAACTCATCCAAAATTTGAAATTAAGAAAGAATATGTTGTCACTCTGGATAAAAACCTTATAAAATCCGACATTTCTGCATTGAGAGAGGGTATTAAGCTTGAAGACGGTCTTATCAAATTTGATTCAATCTTCTGGCCTCATCAAACAAAGAAAAACAAGATCTCCCTTCAACTTCATTCAGGTAAAAACCGTGTTATCAGGAGAGTTTTTGAAAAACTTGATTATTATGTCAAGTCTCTTGACCGTGTCTCCTTTGCAGGGATATCCAGACAAAACCTTAAAAGAGGAGAATACAGGCCTTTAACAAGCACTGAAATTGTTTTTCTTAAAAATCTTTAATGAAAAATGATCTTTATAATTTGTTAATAAATATTTCTGGTTGCTTCTTGGAATATAAATGAACAGTTTTATTTAGGTATTTCACTTTTTTTAGTAAGATTCTGCATATATACTTCACAATTAATTTCCATAAAAACACATGTTCATAACTATTATTTTTTCACAATATATTAATTCTTGTCACTTGTTGATAATTGTATATCTTTAAAAATCAGTTATAAATTTAATCTCATTTTGTTTACAACCTTAACAATAATATGAATTCTATACTATCCAAATTAATCCCAATTTTTTTATTCCACTTATTCAGATGCTTATAATGAATTATTAATTAATACTTTTTTAAAAAATTAAATCAAATATAATCTCTGGGTTAATAAGTGAAAAACATGCAATTAAAATTAATTTATTAACTCGTTTTTTAAAAAATGCTATATTTGCAGTCGATTTGAGGGGACGGGAAGTCCCCTTTTTTTGTAAAAATGTTGTTTTGATATTCAAAGAAATTTGAAAATGGATAGAAACGAAATTGTTGAATCATTTGCCGGGCTGAAAGATGCCAAAAATATTGACAGAATAACAATGGCTCAAATTCTGGAAGATGTTTTCCGTGATTTACTGGAGCGTAAATATGAAAACATTGAGAACATTGATATTATTATTAACGCTGAAAAAGGCGATGTCCAGATTTGGAGAAACCGAGAAATTGTTAGTGATGATGAGATAGAAGATGAAAATCTGCAGGTTTCATTAAGCGAAGCACAAAAAATAGAAGAAGATTTTGAAATAGGCGAGGAGTTGTCGGAAGAAATAAAAATATCAAGTTTTGGAAGACGTGCAATTCAGCAGGCAAAAGTGAGTATTACCAACAGGATTCTTGAAGTTGAAAGAAATGAGATTATCAAGAGGTATGAAAACCGGATTGATGAAATAGTTACCGGGGAGGTTTACCGGGTTTGGAAAAAGGAAACTCTGGTACTTGACGATGATGGCAATGAAATGATATTACCAAAAGGTTTTCAGATACCGAAAGATTATTTCCAAAAAGGTGATCAGGTAAGGGCCGTTGTACACACAATTGAAAACAGATCAGGTAATCCAAAAATAATTTTGTCAAGGACGTCAAATGAGTTTCTGGAGAGGTTGTTTGAGTTAGAAGTCCCGGAAATCGCTGACGGCCTGGTAAACATCAGGGAAGTTGTGCGCGAACCGGGCGAAAGAGCCAAGGTTGCTGTTGAATCCTATGATGACAGGATTGATCCGGTAGGTGCCTGCGTAGGGATGAAAGGATCAAGGATCCATGGTGTTGTCAGGGAGCTCAGGAATGAAAATATTGACATTATAAATTTCACAGACAATACTCCACTCTATATAACAAGAGCATTAAGCCCTGCCAAAGTCACAAATATTATTGTAAATAATGATATAAAAAGGGCAGAGGTATACCTTAAGCCAGATCAGGTATCACTCGCTGTTGGAAGAGAAGGTATTAACATAAAACTGGCTGCCAGGTTAACAGGGTTTGAAATAGATGTTTTCAGGGATTTCGATGAAGAAGACTATGATGTTGAACTGGATGAATTTGTGGATGAAATTGACAGTTGGATCATTGATGAGATGAAAAAAATCGGATGTGATTCTGCAAAAGCTGTTTTGGCAATGGATAGGGATACAATCATAAAAAAAACAGACCTTGAAGAAGAAACCGTTGATAGTATTCTTGAAATTCTACAAAAGGAGTTTGAATAAGAAATAAACAATATATGGCTGACAAACAGGCACCGAAAAGACTCTCAAAGGTTGCAAAGGAACTAAACGTTGCTACAACAACTATTATCGAATTTTTAGCCAGTAAAAATATCGATATTGATGTTAACCCCAACGTCAAGCTGGAGCACGATATGGTTCAGGTGTTGGAGGAACGATTTAAATCGGATAAACTGGAGAGGGAATTTGCCGAAGAAAAAAAACTAAAGAAATTAGAAGAAAAGGAAAAAGAAAGTTCAGATTCGCCAGCTGCAGAGCAGGAAATGTTGGTTAAAAGCAATATCGTCAGGCAGCCACTGATATCCAGGGAGGATTTAGCAGACAAACCCTCAAGGCCCGCCCCTGCCCCCAGGGACGAGAAAGAAGGAAAACCAACGAAAGAAGAAACAAAACAAGAAAAAACAGAAGAAGAAAAACCTGCCGGAGCCCCGGAGAAGAAGGAAAAAACAGAAGAAACTGCAAAACCAGCAATAAAGAAGACAGAAAAAAAACCAGCAACAAAGAAAGAGGAAAAGAAAAAGGAACAA
>CAZVAY010000070.1:0-10413 GCA_964625265.1 uncultured Sphingobacteriales bacterium
AACTGTAACAGAGAGAAAAGTGTGTTCAAACTATTAAAAGTACACACAACTTTTTATAAAAATTTTGTTAAAGCGAACAACCACCTGGCCGTTATAAAAGAACACAATGAAAAAATGATGTTCATCATTTCCAACTGGTTGCTGGGTGAATCCGTTTCATACCCTGTTCAATATAAGCTTGCCAACGATTTAAAATTAAAACATTACAAGGCTGGTGATAAACTGAATAAAGACCTGGTAGGTCATATAGGCTTCATCAAATCCGGCTTAATTCATATTATTCATCACGAAAAAGAAATCGAAGTATTGAAGGAAGATGGATTTTTCGGTGAAGAATGTATTAATACGGGTGAATATTGCGAATATCAATTTGTATGTGGAACCAACTCGGAAATCTATTTTATCAACTATGACATGCTACTGGAAGTTCCGATTATACGGTGGAAGATTCTCGAAACGCATAAACGCAGGGAAAGAACAATATTTAGCCCTGACCTGGATTATAAATCCCTGTTTTCGTGGAAAAACGAATATAGTGTGGGTATAGCACTTTTTGATGAGCATCACAAACAAATTGTTGAAAAGATCAACCTGCTATATTCAGCGATAATTAGTGCTGAAGAAAACGATCTTATCCCAAGTTCATTATCGTACCTGATCAGCTACACCCGGTTTCACTTCACCGAAGAAGAAGGCATTCTGAAATCATATGGCTTTCCTTCATTTGAAGCCCATGCCAACGAACACAAACAGATCTTAAAAAAAATGGAGACATACAAGGAACTGATTTCCAAAGGCGATAACCTGGACAAATCCGAATTTATTTCATTTTTGAAAAACTGGCTGACCGACCATATCCTGAGTAAAGACAGGAACTACGGCAGCTTTTTGAATGAAAAAGGATTAACCTGAGGGTAAACAAATTAGCTCAGGTGATTTATCAAGACCGGGAACTCAAAATCGGATCCCAATTACTCCTCCACACTTTCCCAATCGGCAAAGTTTTCAAATACGACATAGGTTTTAGCATCGGACTGCCAAAATTCATTGGAATTGTAGGTCCAGTTCATGGTTGACGAACCGCCACCGCTTTCAGTAGTGATCAGGAAACGGTTGGCTAAACCACCAAAGTAGAGAGCCTGATGCCTGGGCGAATCCGAATCTCCGCCACTGGGGTCAACCGGTATCCAGCCGTAATTCGGTAAATAGACTTCGACCCAACGGTGGAAAACATCATCCATCGCTGATATATCACCACGCACTACCACTGAGCCTACATACCTGGCCGGAATACCTGCCGCCCTGCACATCGATATGAACACAAAGGTATATTCCGAGCAGGAACCGTTGCCCCGCTCAAGTACGGTAGGGGCTGTATTCCACCCACCAACCATTTCGTAGTACATGTGCTTCATCAGGTAATGATAAATATCCCTCACAATCCAATAAGGGTTTGTTTCATCACCAATGGCCTCTTTCAGTGCGGCCTGAATAATATCACTGTTCACCTGGTATTTTACATCGTCTATCAGGTACAAAGACGAAATATCCTTTGGGATGTCTTTTAAACTGCCAATCTCATCAGGATAAATAAAATACCGGGAGGCGTAAATGATGGCATCCGTAGTCATTTGAACAGTTTTCTTTTCACCAGCTTTCAAATTGGAATACGCAAAATAAGCTGTTTGTTGCCCCCATTGGTCGGTCATTATCTTGTCCGGTTCGGGAATGTATTTAATACTATTTATGGTTTGGTTATCACGGTTTACCGGAATGGCGAGATGAACCTGAGCAGCGTTTACGTTACCGGGGCCAAAGTTGGTGCACTGATGGGTGTAAGTAATCCGGGCGTGAATAGCCTGGGTTAACCTTAATTTCTCGGTATCCTTCCGTACCAGTTTATAAATTCTTTTGTTCTCATGGTCAACATTCCAAAGGTATTTACCATCATAAGCCATGTCCATGGCAAAATTTCCGGGGGCATCGGTCAGAATATGAACAGTCCCGTCCTTGGTATCCACCATATAAATTTCATCCGAAATACGGTCTGAACACCAGAGATAAGTACCATCCCAGGTAAGCCCGCGGCAATCGGAATATGGTGCAGGAATAGTTTTAATGGTTGTTCCGTCATTGGGGTCGAACTGGATGAGTTCATCATTACGGGGATCGCTGCACCACAGGTATTTGCCATCCCAACAAAGGGCATTGGCCCAGGATGCAGGAGCCGGTACTGTATGTAGGATCTTCCCATCTGAAGGGTCAATTTTATACACCACGGCCTGGTAGTTCTCCGCCAGAGGAATGCCCCCTTTCAGGTCAATGTTCCATAAATATTCACCATCCCACGTAAGTCCGGCCGGCCAGTAGGCTGGTGAAGGGATAGACCGGATAATATTTCCCGAAAGTTTATCGAGGCAATAGAGTTTATCCCCGGCCCTGTCGGCTACCCAAAGGTTGGTACCGTCCCACGTTAGCCCGGTTGGAAAATTCCCGGGAGTATTTACAGAGTTAATGACCTTCCCCGGATACGAATAAATATACTGAAAAGTCAGTAATCCAAGGACTGACAATAATAGCACTTTCTTATTCATAACAAAACTTTTATTCCTGGTTAAAAACTTTCCTTTTCAATTCGAAATGTTGCCCCAGGTAAACTTTCCTAACCTGTTCGTCAACGGCCAACTCTTCCGCAGTGCCCTGCTTCATGATCTTTCCTTCAAACAGCAGATAGGCCCGGTCAGTTATCGACAGGGTTTCCTGTACATTGTGATCAGTGATAAGGATGCCAATATTTTTATTTTTCAACCTGGCAACAATTGATTGGATATCTTCAACAGCAATGGGGTCTACCCCGGCAAAAGGCTCATCAAGCAAAAAGAAATTGGGCTCAACAGCAAGGGAACGGGCTATTTCAGTCCTTCTTCTTTCCCCACCCGAAAGCAGGTCGCCACGTGTTTTACGTACTTTTTCAAGGCCAAATTCATCAACCAGGCTATCCAGTTTCATCCGTTGTTCCTTTTTCGTCAGTTTTGTCATCTGCAATACAGCCATGATATTATCTTCAACACTCAGCTTCCTGAAAATAGAAGCTTCCTGTGGCAGATAACTAATGCCCATTTTTCCCCTTTTATACATAGGCTGGCGGGTAATATCTTCTGAATCCAGAAAAACCCTCCCTTCAAACGGGGTTACAAGTCCAACAATCATGTAAAATGTGGTGGTTTTGCCTGCTCCATTGGGTCCCAGCAGGCCAACAATCTCTCCTTTGCTGATTTGAATGTTTACATTGTCGACAACCCTTCGCCTGCGGTAAATTTTTACAAAGTTTTCAGCTTTCAGTATCATGTGGCCTCATAGTTTTCTCAGGAGTTCAAAAATAAGAATAATAAATGCTGTAGTTGCATATTGGCAAAACATTTATCAATATTCGCTCAGAATAGCCACATTTACTATTTTTGTCAGCTTAATTTTCAACTCAAGCAGATTCACATGAAAGCAATTCTTTTTTCAAGCCTGCTATTTTTAGCCCCTTACCTTTACGCCCAGGTTGACAAAAGCGATTGGGTTTACGAAACTCCCGATGGCTGTACATCAATCACTGCGGGGAAAAATGCAACAGTGGATGGCTCCGTGATCACCTCCCATACTGATGACAGTCACAAAACACGCTCATGGATGGATATTCAACCGGCCAAAGACCACCCTGCCGGAACCATGAAACCCATGTACAAAAGAGTTAGCTCGGATAAATACGCTATGCCCAAATATGAGCATAATAAAATTGGTGAGATTCCTGAAGTAGCCCATACTTATGCTTATATCAATACGGCCTATCCCTGCATGAATGAGTTCCAGTTAGCCATGGGTGAATCTACTTTTGGTGGCAGGCCTGATTTACAGTCTGATAAGGGATTGATTGACTGCCAACGGCTTTGCCAGCTTATGCTGGAGCGTTGTAAAACTGCCCGGGAAGCTATTAAACTGGCTGGAGAACTTACCAAAAAATACGGATGGATTGATGCCGGTGAAGCCCTTACTATTGCTGATAAAAATGAAGTCTGGCATTTTGAGATCGTGGGCCCCGGTAAAGGTAAAACAGGCGCTGTCTGGGTAGCCCAACGTGTCCCTGACAACCACATTGCCGTGAACGTCAATGCCAGCACGATCAGGGAAATTGACCTGGATGATCCGGATCATTTTATGGCTTCGGAAAATATTTTTGAAGTTGCCAAGGTAAATGGTTGGTGGAAAGAAGACGAAATATTCAAATTTTCCTATGCTTACGCACCTAAAAGCAGGCTGTCACTTGCTGCCCGCAGGCGCGAATGGCGAGTGTTTGACTTGCTTGCACCTTCCCTGAAACTTAGTCCTTTACAACAGGATTATCCTTTTTCGGTAAAACCGGATAAAAAAGTCAGTATCGCTGATCTTGTTGAAGTATTCAAAGATTATTATGAGGGAACCCCTTATGATATGACCCGCTTGATCACCACGACCAACAATGAAGGAAAAACCATTGTTTCACCGTTGGCAAATCCCTTTTTGCCCTATGATGAACTGGCTATCCGCAATGTTCAGGGAGGTTGGTATCATGTAAATGAAAAAACCGGGCATATTGATTTTCTTGGCGAAAGAACCATTGCCCGCTGGTACACCATGTATGCTACCATTATACAATGCCGAAGCTGGCTCCCTGATGAAATAGGTGGTGTGGTCTGGCTGGCACAAGACAATGCAGCTACTTCCATTTACATACCGGTTTATTGCCAGGTAACTGACTTGCCCGAATCCTACAAAACTCCGGGAAGGACAAATGGATTTACGACAAAATCAGCCTGGTGGGCCTTCAACAGACTGGGGACACTAACAGCACAGCGCTGGGGTGATATGAGACATGATGTAGAAGTTGTTTGGGGCCCCTGGCAAAAGGAACTGTTCGATAAACAGGCAAAAGTGGAAGAAGAGGCCCTGGCCATAAAGAATAAGAAAAAAAGAATAGAGTATTTAAACCAATATACTAACCTTTGGGGCAATAAAGTAGTGACCAAAGCATGGGAACTGGGGGATTTTTTGTGGACTAAATATGACGAAAAATTTTAAACAACATAAAAGAATGATATGGATAAAAATGTAAAATACTCCTTCAGTACGGAAGGAGAAAAATTTTTGATCCCTTCAAGGGAAGAGTACCCTGCCGAAATTGAAAAAATGAAAAAACTGGCAGAAAAAGCAAAAGAAGAAGGCAAAGAGGTCGTTGTGGTGATGGGCCTTGGTTTTGTTGGTGTAGTTATGGCCGCTATTGTGGCTGATACCGAAGATGAAAACGGCAACCCTTCGAAATTCGTTATCGGCTGTCAGAGGCCTTCCGTCAGGAGCTACTGGAAAGTACCCGTGATCAACAGTGGAGTTACTCCGGTAAAAGCCGAAGACCCGGAAGTGGACGAGATCATTCACCGTACCGTTAGTGACAAGAAAACCTTTGTAGCTACCTACAACGAAGACTGCCTGAAACTTGCCGATGTGGTTGTAGTTGACGTACAGTGCGACTTTATCAAAAAGGAACTGGGCAACATGAAAACCGGTGACACCGACATGAAAGCACTGGAAGCTACTATTAAAACTATTGGTACAAAAGTTCCTGCACATTGCCTCACGCTGATTGAAACTACCGTTGCCCCCGGAACAACAGAACACATTGCCTGGCCAATTCTTAAAAAAGAATACAAGAAAAGAGGAATTGATTCTACTCCCCTGCTCGCTCACAGCTTTGAAAGGGTAATGCCGGGGAAAGAATATGTTTCAAGTATCCGTGACTTTTGGCGTGTTTGTTCAGGTTGCAACAAGGATGCCCGCAACAAGGTAGAAACATTCCTGCGTGAAGTACTCAATACGGAAGAATTTCCCCTGACGGTCATGGACAGGCCCATTGAATCAGAGACAACCAAGATCATCGAAAATTCTTATAGAGCCACCATTCTGGCCTTTATGAACGAATGGAGCCTTTTTGCCGAACGCAATGGCGTTGACCTGATCAAGGTTTATAAAGCCATCAAAATGAGGCCGACCCACTCCAATATTATGTTCCCCGGACCCGGTGTTGGCGGTTATTGCCTTCCCAAAGACGGTGGACTTGGCTATTGGGCATATAAACATATCCTGGCATTTGAAGATGGCGATGATGTTTTCAAATTTACTCCCATGGCCATTGATATCAATGATACACGTGCCGTTCATGTGGCAGAAATTACCCGCGATGCGCTACGGAATGTAGACAAGTACATTGCCGGGTCTGAAATTGTGGTTTGTGGTGCCAGCTACCGTCAGGATGTGGGAGATACCCGTTATAGCGGAAGCGAACTGGTGGTGCGCAGGTTAACCGAAATGGGTGCCTGGGTTAAAGTTCACGACCCTTATGTTGATGCCTGGTGGGAATTTGAAGCTCAGGACAAACCGGGTGAGGCCGAACATTCTCGTAAAATTTTCTTCCGTAACCAGGAAGGACTTGAAGAATTAAAGATAAAAAAGGACCTGCCTGAAGCGCTCAAAGGAGCTGAAGCCGTGGTGTTAGCAGTCCCGCATGCCCAATACCTGGACTTAAACCCGGAAGAAATTGTAAAATGGTCTGGTGTTGAAAATCTCGTTATTGTCGATTGTTTTGGTATCCTGACCGATGATCAGATCCGTCAGTATTTTGAGCTGGGCTGCGAAGTGAAAGGCCTTGGCCGCGGACATATCCAGCATATTAAAAAGCAGGTACTGAGAAAATAGTACCTCTTCACTTGAATATTATAAACCCCATTTGCTTTTTTGGTGGATGGGGTTTATTACTCTGTTTTTCAACATATACCTGGTTGTTAGCAATATTAACGTAGAAACATTTTTAAGGTCATCTGCAAATTGAACATTAGATTTGTGTAGTTTTAGATTTCAAGAAAATTAGCTTCATAAATGATTAAGAAAACAGGTGTCTTTTTATTGCTCATTCTTTCATTCTGTAAATCAGGAGTTTTTAGCCAAACACTAAATTTTAGTGCTGCTAAAGTATTTGATGCCGGATACAATTCCAATATGCTGGTAAGGGCTGATTTTAACAATGATGGCCTTATGGATATTGCAACAGCCAATTATAGTGGGGACAATGTAAGTATATTATTAGCAGTTCGAAAGGATAGTTTTGCTTCTGAAGTTACCGATACTGTTGGAGATGGAGCCTGGGATTTAGCATGTGGTGATTTTAACAACGATGGTAATATCGATCTTGTAGTAACAAATTATAATGATGATGATATTTCAGTACTGTTGGGATATGGTGATGGAACATTTCAAACAAAAGTAGATTATGCTGTAAACAAATTTCCCAGGGGAGTTGTTGTTGGCTTATTTAATAATGACACCATTCCAGATATTGCTGTAGCCAATTATACAACCATCAGTTATGTTATTCATGGAAGAATTTCTGTCTTTATAGGCAATGGAAATGGAACTTTTGCATCCAAAGTAGATTATCCTGTAGGTAAGAAACCTTATGACTTGTTGATGGCTGATATTGATCAGGATACAATACTTGACCTGATTTCAGTAAACCGGAGTAATGATAATGTTAGTGTTCTGAGAGGAAATGGAAATGGGACCTTTAAAACCCATGTAACTTTTAATGTTGGGCATTACCCGGAATATGGAACATTGGGTGATTTTAACAATGATTCCCTCCCCGATATTGCTGTTTGTAATGCCTGGAATTTTGATAGTGTATCGATTTTATTGGGTGATACCGGAACTATTTTTAAAAATGCTCAAAACTTTTATGCAGGTTACAGGCCATTTGAGGCAACAGCTGCTGATTTTGATAAAGATGGGAATGTTGACCTGGCACTTACAATTGCAAATTATGACAGTATAAATATCTTAATGGGAAATGGAGATGGTACTTTCCAATATCCTTTGGGCATGTTATCCGGGAATACGCCACATGGTATTATTTCAGTCGACATTGAAGGCGATTCAGATTTTGATTTGCTCAATGTAAATTACTTAGGAGGAGGAAGCACCTATCTATATTTAAATACTCTTTGTCCGGATATTACTTTTTCCAAAAACTTTGTAAGTACCATTGGTGGCTCTGATGGATCAGCCACTGCTTTAGTTACAGGAGGATTAAGACCTTATACTTATTTATGGAATGATTCAATTGGTCAGACAGATTCAATAGCTACGGGGCTTTCTGCAGGAATTTATACGGTTACTGTTCACGATTCATTAGGATGCACTGTGGTTAAACAAGTAGAGATCAAAGACCCTCCTTGTACAATGCAGCTAAGTATTTCAAAAGTGGATGTAAGTGGCATAGGAGGGCAGGATGGAAAAGCTATTGTGACACCTAAAAATGGTGTTTCTCCCTATACCTACAGTTGGAATGATGCACTAAGTCAGACTGACTCAACTGCTTCTTCATTACCAAAAGGAAATTACCAGGTAATTGTAACCGACTCAATTGGCTGTAAAGACACAGCTGAAATATCTATTCTTGAGATTCCGTGTATGAGTGCAAATAGAACCTATTCGAAACTTGGAGCAAGTGACATTGAGCTTTGCTATATCAACAGTGATTCTATTTTGGATTTGGTTACCTTATATAGTTTTGCTTCACAAACTTCTCCAGATTACATAAATGTTTTATTTGGGATTGGTGATGGAACTTTTAGCTATTCAAACACAGTAGCAATAGGGGCAGGCACATATCAACCCGTAAATATGGAAGTAAACGATTTTGATGGTGATAGTATTAATGATATAATAGTTGCCGTTCCAGATGGTTTAAATGGATTTTCAGTGCATCTTGGAAAAGGTGATGGGACATTTAAAACTCAAACAAATACGTTTACGGGTTCACGTCCCTGGGATATGGTGAGCCATGATGTTGATTATGATGGGGATATGGACCTGATACTATGTCGCGATCAATCAGGTGCTGTAATTATTTATAAAAATAATGGAAATGGGGGATTTTCATATTATTCAACTAAAAGTCTTGGTTTAACTAGCTATCCAAGAAGTATTGAATCAGGATACTTTAATAATGATACGCTTATTGATTTGGTTGTTGTGTGTCAAAAAGATATATATATTTTACTTGGACAAGCTACCTACTTATTTTCATCACCAACAAAATATTCAGCAGGCTCATATAACGTTGAGGCTGCTTTAGGAGATTTTAATAACGATACTATCGTTGATATTGCTGTTTCAGGCTCATCTTCTAATAAGGTGTATGTGTTTATTGGAAATGGAGATGGAACATTCAAAGATAAAGTTGAATACAAGGCTGGAGATGGCCCACGTGGTATTGAAGCCTATGATATGAATGGAGATACTAATTTAGATTTAGTTGTTTCCAATAATTCAGATAGTACTTTGTTTATTATGCTGGGGAATGGAAGCGGTGTATTTGATTCTACCATGATGTATCCTATCGGTGCTAAACCCTTTACATCGGAAGTTTCGGATATTGATGCTGATGGAGATATGGATTTGCTGATAACACTATCAGGCGTAGATAGTGTTGCCATCCTGTCAAATTGCTTCATTGAAAAATGTATTTTCCTAAGTGTTGACAGCATTGGTCTGGCAGACAGGAATATGAATAATGGTTTTGTTAGGATTAAAGCACTAGGAAAAAATTCTCCTTTTACCTACCAATGGAACGATACTTTGAGGCAAACAACTGCTGCTGCTGATAGTTTGTCTGCCGGCACGTATAAACTTATTGTTACAGATTCTTTATTATGTTCTGATTCAATAACTGTTGTTGTTGGAGAAGTGCCATGTGCTATAGACACCCATTATATCCATAGTTCCATTTGCAGTGGTGACAGCATTTCATTCGGAGGTGAATATCGGCATCAATCTGGTTTTTACTATGATACATTGATGAATGTTAAATTTTGCGACAGTATTATGATATTGGATTTAATTGTGATCAATCCATCATTAAGCGCTATTACAGCTCAAAGTTGCTATAGTTATCTAAGCCCGCAAAACAAAACTTATTTTAATAGCGGTACTTATTATGATACCTTAATGAATTATTTAGGTTGTGATAGTATCATTACTATTTATTTGTCAATATTTAATAGTTCTTCCAATAGTATTTCAATATCCAATTGTAATAGCTATACCGTACCCAGTGGAGATGAAACCTATACCCAAAGTGGTATTTATCAGGACACTATTCCAAATTATTGGGGTTGCGACAGTTTGATTACGATTGATTTAACCGTTCATCACAATTCAACTCGTTCAATAACGGAAACAGTTTGCAACAGTTACACCGTACCAAGTCAAGATGAAACCTATACCCAAAGTGGAATTTACCAGGACACAATTCCCAATTATTTCGGTTGCGATAGTTTG
>CAZVAY010000071.1:0-10346 GCA_964625265.1 uncultured Sphingobacteriales bacterium
AGTAGCCCGCCCCGCCACCTTTCGATAGCGGGGAGAGCCTCTCACACCACTGTATTCTTCTGTACCTCAACCTGTTTCAACTGGATAAACCAATTTGGGAAAACGAGTTTCTATTCTGAGTTTATAGAACAGCAGAGTCCCCTTCGTGAAACTCTGCTGGGACGTAAGGAGTCTAAGGTTGATTTTCCTTGCATAAAAATGAAGACACAACTGATCAGGCCTGACGAATCAGCGGACATTGTGATCAATTAATGGGGGTTAAGTACACTAATATTCAATCGTTAACATTATCAGGGGCTGTTTTAACCTTTGGTATCATGGGGTTTATTAGATTTGTATTCGCATATAAATCTGAATCATGTTTCTTGAGAAAGATATATACCTCATTTTCAAACTTGCTTTTCAGGAAGCAACAAATAAGGTCTTTGTTCTTGATCCGCAAAAGCAAATAGTAAGAAATTACCGGCAGTCAGGATTCAATTATGTCCGGACCCGGGAAGATATCCGCAGATTGGGACAGGAAAGAAAACCCTATTTCCTGATAAATACTTCCGGTGCCCGTACTTTTAATTTTCCTATTGATTTTGAGAATGTGGAAGGTGTTATTACATTTAACCGGTTTCTTGAAGTGTCGGAGCTGTTTTATCATCATGAGTTATTTTATTCAAAAAAGAAAAACCAGGCTATTTCATGGGTGTACAACAGCTATTACCGCGATCCTGACTTTCTTGTTGATACCGATGAGTTCGAAACTGTAATCGCAATTTCCAACCTTGCCTCCTTTTTCCCTTCCACACTTAAATACATCCGTTTCTGGCTTGGTGACCTGAAAGGTGTCTCAGATGGGTCTATCCAGATTTTGTCAAAAAAAGACAGCTTGTGGGGTAAAAAGGAAGACAAAGAAGGTTTGTCGGTAAGGTTAAAAGCTGCCGCTGTATCTGAAGTTTTGGAAATCCGGTTAAAGAAAGGCAGGACACAAAAACAGATCATAAAATACCCGGTAACAAAAGCTGCTGTTTATAAAACAGAACATGAGTTCAGTTTTTTAGAAAAATTTGGGAATCAGAAAGCTTCCGTCATTTCAGTTGAGAAAAGTGAATTTTATCATTCACTCCGATTTAATAAAAAGGCTATTCCGGTTTCAGCCGTAAACATGCACAAAAAATATTACCCTTCTTTAGTCGATAACATCATCGCTTACAACAAAGATTACCTGGCTGAAGTCAGGCTGGAAAGTTATTTACGAAAAAATGAAACACTTAGGTCGCTGGAAGCCATAAAACTACAACTCACAAAGAAAAATTACCCAAGGGGTATGGGTGTTTACAATTTCACCAACATCCTTACCAACCTGACCAGGACACTGAACAGCTTTTCAGGTTTAAAAACAATAGCTGTTACGCTGGCAAATTGCGATATACGCAACACCCATCTGGCAGCCTCAGGCAATCAAATAACGATTACTTCCTGGTTATTGGCAGAACCACAATATCCACCTCTTTTTGACCTTTTTGATTTGGAGTTCAAATGGTATGAGCAGCAGGAAAACCCTGATGCACAAAAACTGGTATCCGACCTTAAGTACATGGAATCCCTTGATTCGGTACAAAGTTTTCTGGATCAGTGTCAAACAGACTTTATAACTGCCCTTAACCTCTACCTTTTAACCCGACTGCCCATTGAAATGATACTGGCTTTACGAAAAGATAAGATTGTCCCTGAACAGAACCTAAAATTCTTCCTTTGGAGCGAATTTTTTAATTATTTCCGTCTGGAACAGAACAAGGAATAGACCTGTCAGGATAGTTTTACACATCCGGTTTTTCATTTATTCAAATTAATCTTCATGGTTTTTCCATAAAATAAAAAATCTGATTTGATGTAAAATATGCGAAATATTCTTATATTGCATCATTTAAACAGTTTTTGAATTTTAATAGTTTTTTAGATTTTTATTTGTTTGAAAATGTATGGGGCAATTTACAGCATAATGATGGATAAATTTTTTTGCTCTAAACATGAAATATTCTAATTTTTGAAGAGATTAAAACTGATGGTTCAAACAAGAAATTACAAGTTGCTATTTAAAAATCTTATAATGAGAAAATTATTATTCCTGATCGCTTTTTCAGGCCTGGTTTTCCTGAAAGGATATAGTCAGACTACTGCTGATTTTGTTAATGACACAGTTTGTTTTGGGAGTACTACCACTATGTTGAGCATTTCCACCAGCCCTAATACCATTTTGGGTACCAATTGGGACATTGACAGCAATGGCGTGTTTGATGATGATACCGGCCTTGTGGTAAAATTTATTTTCCCTGCAGAAAAAGATTACCGGGTAGGTGTACAGGTTATAACCTCCGTTGATACTGATGTGGTGTATAAAACTGTTGTTGTTTATCCAAAGCCTGTCGTTGATTTTAACATTGATTTTCCCACCCAGTGCCTTAGCTCAAACTTTTTCAGTTATACAAATCTCTCTACGATCGCAAGTGGTACCATGACCAATTTTTGGGACCTGGATGAAGGGAAAACCGATACAAACATAAACACAACAGCCACCTATAGCATAGCAGGCACAAAAAATATCAAATTAGTTGTTACGTCTGATGAAGGTTGTGCCGACTCAACAACCCAGATTGCCCTGGTAACAACCATATCTGATGCTGATTTCATTATCAACGACAGCCTGCAGTGTTTTGCCGGCAACTATTTTGTTTTTACTGACAACTCCCTGACCTGTGACCCGTTGACTGAACTGGCCTGGGACCTCGACAATAATGGTACTTTCACCGATTCGGTTAACAAGAATTCCGTTGCTGTTTCGTTTCCGGCACCCGGAACCTATACAATTGGCATGCGCATGATCACCACAGGCGGGCGTGATTCTGTCTACAAAACAGTAACCGTTTACCCTAGTGCAGTGGTTGGTTTTACCACCAATGATACAACACAGTGTGAAGGTGGTAATTCATTTGACTTTACAAATTCTTCCACCCTAACTTCCGGGACCATGTCCTATTATTGGCGTTTTGGTAACGGAGATACAATGGTTAGCCAGGATGTAAACGGCTTTAATTACGATATGGATGGTGATTTCAGGGTTTCATTAATGGTTACTACTGACATGGGATGTGTGGATTCTGCTATCCGGAATGTTCATGTTTTCGCAAGCCCCTATGCTGATTTTGATTTCAACGATTCAATTCTCTGCCTTGGGGATACTTTTTTCTTTACCAATTATTCAGGTATTTCCACACCCTGGGTACTAACCTATCAATGGGACCTTGGTGATGGTGCCGGTTATGCCAGCTCGAAAGACACCCAATACCTTTATACAGGGGCCGGCATATACACCGTTTCCCTTGTTGCCACTTCCGACAGTGGATGTACGGACACATTCTTTGCCGATATGCAGGTAATTACCAGCAGTCAGGCCAGGTTTGACATTAATGACAGCACGCAATGCCTATCAGGAAATTCATTCACATTTACAGAGGCCTCAGCCAATTGCTTTCCTGTTGACACCGTGTTATGGGATTTGAATAAAGACGGTGTTTTCGGGGATACTTCCGGTTATACATTCGACTATTCATTTTCGGCTGCTGGCACTTACAGCATCGGGATGCAGCTTATTACCAACAAAGACACCTCCGTTGCTTACCGCAATGTTTATGTTTATCCTTCTCCCATAGCTGCATTTTCAGTAAATGACACCTCACAGGTAATTGCATCCAATTATTTCATATTTACAAATACCTCAACCCTTTCAACAGGAACATTGTCTTATTTCTGGGATTTGGGAGACAGCACTTTTGCCACATCCAAAGATACCAGTCATATTTATGCTGCCCTGGGAACTTATAAAGTCAGGCTTTTTGTAGCCAGCGATATGGGCTGTATGGACTCTGTTGAACAGAATGTCCATGTTGTATCGCCTATTAACCCGGGGTTTATAGCTACTACAGTTTGTTTGGGAGACTCAACAACCCTGACTGACACTTCTCAATCTGCCCAACCCATAATTGCCTACAACTGGGATCTCGATGGGGATGGCGTTTTTGGTGATACAACGGGCAAGGTTCTGAAAGTATTAGCTCCTTTCGCTGATACCTTTCTTGTTGGCCTCCAAGTGGTCACAGCTTCTTCCAGTGCATTTATTTATGACACCGTTGTTGTTCTTCCTGTTCCTAAAGCAGGGTTTGAGTTTACCAAAGCCTGCCAGGGTGCAGCAACTACTTTTACCGACAAGTCATCACCGGGTGGAACCACTATTACCAAATATTACTGGGATTTTGATAATAACAATATAGTGGATGACAGTTCAGGTAAACTGACTTCTTTCCAATATACCAATGCCGGTAATTTTCAGGCTGCCTTAACGGTAAAAACTTCGGACGGCTGTACAGACAAATCAACACAAACGGTCAGTGTTTTCTTCCAACCCAATGCCGATTTCACATTTGGCAATGCCTGTGTTGGTGATTCCGTTGAATTTAAAAATACTTCCACCATCGGAGGCCTTGACTCAATCATTAATTTCCACTGGGATTATGGTGACGGAACCGATGCGATCATCAGGCGCGATCATAAACACATTTATACCATCGGTTCAACATTCAATGTCATTCTAACGACACTATCGGCAAATGGGTGTTATGATTCCACTTCACATACATTGACGATCTATCCTAAACCTTCTCCCAGCCTGAGTTTTTCAGGTGATACTATCTTTTTTGAAGGGCAGGATGTTACAATCACTGTAAGTGGAAGTTACCCCGGAATTCTCTGGTCAACAGGGGAAACAACCCCTGGTATTACTGTGGATCAAAGCGGGATTTATACTGTTACGGTTACAAGTAGTGATAATTGTGAGGCCTCCCGTAGTGCCCTGATTGAAGTTAAATCCATTCCTGAAGTGGAAGTAGTTGATATCTTCACCCCCAATGGTGACGGTGTTAACGACTATCTTATTATTGATAACCTTACTGCATTCCAGCCTGTTGTTCTGACCATTTACAACAGATATGGCGATGAGGTTTTCACAACAAATGATTACCAAAACGATTGGGATGGCAAGTTCAAAGGAAAAGTGCTTCCTGAAGGGACTTATTACTATATTTTGAAAACGAAGGATGGGAAAATGCTGAAAGGCGTTGTGAACATTATCAAATAATTTAATCAGATAAAGTTACATTCATGAAGAAAATCATACTGCTAATTCTGATAAGTGGGGTAACGGCCACCAGCCTGCTGGCCCAGAAACTTCCACTGACAAATCAATATCTGGTCAACCGTTATGTATTATCACCTTCTTATGCCGGGCTCGATGACGGAGTAAAAATATTTGCTTCGTACCGCGACCAGTGGGTCGACTTCAAAGGCGCACCCGTAACAAAGATTGTGAATATCCATTCACCCCTGGGCAACAATATTGGTGTTGGCGGGCAGATCATCAGCGACAAGGAAGGAATTTTTGAACGGTTGTACGGAACACTTTCCTATGCCTATCACCTTACCCTGGCTGATGTTCACAAGATCAGTTTCGGATTGAGCGGGACTTTTTACCAAACCGGCATCAACCTCAGTAATATGTATATCCAGGACCTGACAAATGACCAGGTTTTACAGGCTCGCCAAACAGAAAATGAAACAGCATTTAATGCCGGTGCATCTGTATTATATTCCTTTCAGGGTATCAATGTCGGCTTTTCTGCACCCCTGATCATACAAAATAAAAGCAGGTATTACAACGAAAACAATATTGGGTCAACAGATAATTATTTGTTAAAAAGGCATTTCCTGGCCCATGCATCTTACGATTACGATATCAATGATATGATAAGCGTAACTCCTTATGCCATATTCAGGATGACCGATTATGCCCCAATGAATTTTGAATTTGCCGGGCAGGTTGTTTATAAAAAAATGGCCTGGGCAGCCTTATCGTATCGAAAAGAAGGAAATCTTGGTGCATCTGCCGGTTTCCAGTTGAATGATCAGGTTTATCTCAATTATACTTATGAGTTTATGGGGAAAAACATGACAGGCAATACGGCAGGGACCCATGATATTTCAATCGGGTTGGTTATGGGCAAAGCAGTGAAAAAGCTCAAGGAAAAACAAAAAGAACTCCTCGAATCAGCCGATTCACTTCAAACAGCCAACAAGGCACTTGAAGAGACTGTGAAGAAGGCAGAAGAAGAAAACAAAAAAGACAAAACCCAGATGAATAACAAGATCGACATCCTCCAACAACGATTAAATGATGCAGAACTTGAAATGGGTAAACTAAAGAATTTCACGGAAACCGAATATCAGACTTTGACCGAACCCGAGCGTGTGTCGAAAGAAAGAGAGCTGAATACAGAAATTCTTGACATCGAACGCAAGCTGAAAGACGTTGGTGGTGAGTTCTTTGTTGTGGTTGAAGCATTCAAAATACCGGAAAACGCTAAAAAAGCCGTTACCCTCTGGGAAGACCGCGGCCTCAGGACAAATATGATCTACAATGATATAAGGGATTTCTATTACATCTATGCCGGCAAATATGCTACTTACAATGAAGCCCTGCAACTGAAAAACAAGCTCAAGGAAAACGGAGTGTTCGGCTGGATATATCTATGGTCAAAACAATAAGTCAAATGAGAATCAGCATATCATTCATATTGGCCTTTTTAGCTTTTTCGATGTTACGGGTTGCCGCGCAAAGCCTTTCACCTACCGTTGTCGCTTCGGGAGGTGCTGACCTGACGGTAACAGACTGGGCGTTGAGTTCAACCATCGGTGAAGCTGCCATTACTACACAAAGAGGCAGCAATTATGTTTTGACCCAGGGCTTTCAACAAGGGCCTGTTATTCTGTTGAGTACCCGAAAGGATTATTTCCCCGACCTGGACATCAGGGTTTTTCCCAACCCCGCTTCATCTTACGTGACAGTAACAATAAACGGCCAAACAGCTAATCATTTCAAAGTTCAAGTTTTTGATATGTATGGCAGGCTTATGTGGATCGACCCACCTGAATTATTGTTTGGCGATGGGTATAACCTGCGTTTAAACCTGTCTCCGTTAGCCAAAGGAAACTATTTGATCCGTATTACGGACAGTGAAAATAAATGGATTTATTCAGACATTAAAATAGTGAAAATCAGATAAAAATTTCGTTGCCATGAAAATAAATCTTCGAAAATCATTTGTTTTAAGGTACCTGCTTTCAGGATTTCTTGTCCTGATGACAATGTCCCTGTTTTCCCAAAACATCCCCCAAGGGATCAATTACCAGGCTGTAGCCAGAGATGCTTCCGGCAAGGCTTTCACTGACCGGAACCTGGTGGTGGAAATAACTATATATAAAGGAAGCCCTGCAGGGACTATCTTGTGGCAGGAAGGCCACGAAGTGACAACCAATGAATTTGGTTTGTTTACCCTTGTCATTGGAAACGGTATTACAACCGGAGGAGGTAGCCTTCCTTCATTTGATATGATTTCATGGGCATCAGCAAATTATTATCTTGGAGTACGGGTTGATTTTGGCAACGGACTCGTCAATATGGGCACCATACAATTTTTCAGCGTACCTTATGCCATGGTGGCCGATTCGGCAATGAATTTCCCGGATCCTAAAATCCTGCATCCTGATACTATCAGGACGAATTACCTTGAGGTGGTTCACCTTACCTTACCCACCGGGGCATTCAATGGCGCTGCCCTGATATCAGATGCCCAGGGAAATGTTAGCTGGGTTAATCCGGGTGGCGATGTAACCGGAACTGTTGACAGCCTGGTGGTAATTGGTTTACAAGGCAATGATGTCATGGCCGGAATCCCCGCAAATGGAGAAGTTCTCAAATGGGATACAGCCTCCTCATCCTGGATACATGCTTCAGACCAGACCGGGCCTACCTATTCCCCTGGTACCGGAATTACTTTCAACGGAACCATTATTGACGCTGACAGCAACAACCCCATCTGGAATGCAGGATATTTACAGGGTAGCATGGTTACTTCAACGGCTCCTTCTGTTGATGGGCAGTTATTAAAATGGAACAATACAACCTCGACCTGGGAACTGGGAGTAGATAATAACGACATCTATTCGCAGGGAACCGGGATAACACTGGTAGGCAATGTGATCAATGCCGATAGTAATAACCCCATTTGGAATGCAGGATTTTTACAGGGTAGCATGGTTACCTTAACTGTCCCTTCTGTTGATGGGCAGTTATTAAAATGGAACAACACCACCTCGACCTGGGAACTGGGCGTTGATAATAACGACATCTATTCGCAGGGAACCGGGATAACACTGGTAGGCAATGTGATCAATGCCGATAGTAATAACCCCATTTGGAATGCAGGATTTTTACAGGGTAGCATGGTTACTTCAACGGCTCCTTCTGTTGATGGACAGTTATTAAAATGGAACAATACCACTTTGACCTGGGAACTGGGGACGGACAACAATGATGTGTACACTGCCGGAACAGGGATTACACTTTCCGGTAACCAGATCAATGCTGATAATACAACTGCCATGTGGAATGCCAGTCAACTGCAGGGGAGTGATATATCAGCGACAGCACCCACTAACGGACAGGTTTTAAAGTGGAATTCAACAACTTCTCAATGGGAAACCGCTGCTGATGCAGTGAATACATACACGGGTGGAAATGGTATTGATGTAACAGGTACCACTATCAGCTCGGATCTTTCAGCAAATAGTGGTTTGCAGTTTAACTCCGGAAAACTTGAGATCAATGCCGGAAATGGCCTCAACCTGAATGCAGGAGCCCTGGAAGCACGGAATGCAACCCCCATGTGGAATGCAAATCAATTACAGGGAAGTGATGTTTCATCTACTGCTCCGGCCAACGGGCAGATCCTGAAATGGAATTCTACCACTACTATGTGGGAACCCGCTGCTGACGGTGGAGCTACATACACCGGGCGTGCCGGGATCACTATTTCCGGAACTATCATTGATGCTGACAGCAACAGGGCTATCTGGAATGCCAATAAACTCCAGGGTTCTGAGGTGGCTACTACTGCTCCGGCCAATGGCGAGATTTTGAAATGGAATAGTACAACATCTAAATGGGAACCCGCTGCTGACGCAGGAGGATTGTCATATACCGGACGTGCAGGGATCAATATCACAGGCAGTATCATTGATGCTGATAGTACAGCCGCCATCTGGAATGCCAATAAACTCCAGGGAAATGATATTGCTACAACAGCCCCAACCAATGGACAAGTATTGAAATGGAATAATACAACATCCAAATGGGAACCGGCCAATGAAACCGGAGGTTCTTATTCCGGTGGAGACGGTATTATAATTACAGGATCAACAATCGCAGTTGACCGTACAGCCAATAGTGGGCTTCAGTTTAGCGGTGGCCAATTAGAAATTAATACAGGAACAGGTTTGACACTATCGGGTGGGTTGCTTAATGCAACAAATTCAATTGCCATCTGGAACGCTAACCAACTTCAGGGAAATGATGTTTCAAACACAGCCCCCGCCAATGGACAGATCCTGAAATGGAACAGCACCACAACAAAATGGGAACCTGCCGCTGATGCAGGAGGAACCAACTATACCGGAAGGGCAGGGATTACCATCACGGGTGCAATCATTGATGCAGACAGCAACAGTGCCATCTGGAATGCAAACAAAATACAAAGTGTGGATGTGGCTACCACAGTGCCGGGAAATAACCAGGTGCTGACATACAATTCGACAACTAGTAAATGGGAACCTGCTACATGGTCAACAACAAACATAACTATTTTTAATGCAGGTGCAGGACTGAGCGTCAGCCAGACTGCCACTACGGTAACATATACCAACACGGGAGATACAGATGCTTCAAATGATATTACAAATACCACTGCTGCCGGTGGCGACCTGTCAGGGACATATCCTAACCCGACAGTAGCTAAAATTCAGGGGCAACCTGTTACATCCACTGCTCCTACAGTATTAGGTCAAATTCTGAAATGGAACAGCACCACTTCCACCTGGGAACTGGGAACAGACGATAACACTGTTTATACCGGGCGGGCAGGGATCAATATCACAGGTGGTATCATTGATGCTGATAGTACAGCCGCCATCTGGAATGCCAATAAACTCCAGGGAAATGATATTGCTACAACAGCCCCAACCAATGGACAAGTATTGAAATGGAACAATACTACATCCAAATGGGAGCCAGGCACTGACAACAGCACCGGGTACACCGGTGGTGATGGTATCGCCATTACCGGGACAACCATTTCCGTTGACCGCACCGCCAACAGCGGGCTTCAGTTTAGCGGAGGCCAATTAGAAATTAA
>CAZVAY010000072.1:0-10338 GCA_964625265.1 uncultured Sphingobacteriales bacterium
ATTATCGGCATTGGCAACAACCAGGTTGCTGTGGTCATTCAAACCATTATAATTACTGGTTGAACGATAGGAATACAGGGGCGAAACACTGCCGCCAAGGGTGAGTTTTGAATGATTGGCAGGCCTGTCAATTTCTTCAAATGCGGGTTGGAGATAAGAAATTGCCATTGAGGCAAATCCATGTACCGGAGCTGGCTGCAGGGATATGCCTGATCCTTTGATTTTTTTCACAACAGCAAATAACATTTTGCTTTTTTGCACTATGTCAACGGCATCAGGTTTATCAGTTCCGGTAAATTCTTTTGTTGCAGTCATGAATTTCTGAACTGCTGTCGAAGTAGCGGGAGGCCTTTCTTTTTTTGCAGCGGAGCCGTTTGGAAGGACAGCAACTGGTTTCGAAGCAGTGATTTGATTTGATACCCTGGGTTGAATACCCGTTTGGGCAGGTACCAGCGTACCGGAGAGATTTTGTTCGTTGTTAATGGTAATACTTGAGATCATAAATCCTGAAATGAAAGAAACCACAACAAATATGGATGCAGCGGAATACCACAGCAAGGTTCTTCTTTTTGCTTTGACCTCTGCATCAAGGCTCATCCTGATCTTGTCCCAGGTGTAGGGTGGAGGTGTTTCAGAAATTCCTTTAAAGGAATTGTTAAACAGTTTGTCTATTAGAAATTTATCAGCCATTGATTATCCACTTTTTATTCGATTTTTCGATAGAATATTCTTTTTTAAGCTTGTCTTGCAGGGCCATCCGTGCCCTGGCCAGGTTCGACTTTGAAGTACCGACAGAAATATGAAGCATTTCACTAATTTCCTTGTGCGAATAGCCCTCAATCACAAACAGGTTAAAAACCAACCGGTACTGTGGTGTCAACGACCTGATAAGCTTCAAAAGGTCTTTTTCAGAAATATCCGGCAACAATGTTTCTTCACTGATCTCTTCCCGGAATTCATAAATATCACCTACCGGAATAAGGATGTTTTGTTTCCTTAACTTTTCAAGTGCGGTATTGATCATGATCCTTTTCATCCATCCTTCAAATGATCCTTTGCCTTCGTACTGTCCGATATGCCTGAAAATCTTCATAAAACCATCATGTAATATGTCTTCAGCTTCAGTCTGGTCTTTGGAGTAATACATACAAATACCAAATAACCTGGATGCATACATCCTGTAAAGTTTCCCCTGCATTTCGCGGCTTCCACTTTTACAACCTTTGATTATGTCGTCCAGTTTATCCACCCGGTATTGATTCAAAGCAACAAGTGTAAAGATGTTATTAATACACAAGCGGTTGCGTGTAACAAAATTTATATCAAATTTAGGGCATCTTAAGCTCATTTGAATCAAAAATTAATATTTTAGCCTGAAAATTCAAGAATTTTCCACAAAACGCAACCCGGATAATCGGGATACATCTTGATATTTGAAATATTGAGTAACCGGTTTGTTATTTATGGAAAAACTAAAAATCTACCCCAATCCGGCCCGCGACCATATCATCATGGAAAAATCTGTAGCCGGGGCCAGTAAAATTTCAACTGTTACCATTGCCAATACAATGGGTAAGAAATTAAAATCCATACCTGTAAACCCTGATGATGTTCAGGCTAAGATTGATGTTTCTGAACTTGGCCCGGGTTTTTACCTGTTGTTTTTTGACGATATTTCCATTCCGCCCAAGATATTCAGCAAAGTGAAATCCAATTGAACCGATAGGGGAAGTTTGAGGTTCCCCCCTATTTCAATTTTTACTCACCAGTAATTTCCCGGGAAAAATCAGGAACATTTGGATTCAGGATTTTAAGTTACCTATATTTAGGGCTGCAAAACCATAAATCCCCCGGAAGCGATGTCAGAAATAATTTTTAAACCCGATACAGGACAACGGCAAATCTGGGCTGCTGCAAGGGCAGTCCTGGAAGCTGATAATTACAAAAGGAAAAGAAGCGGTAAAAAAAGTAAAAGCCGCTGGAGTCTGTTTACCAGGTTGCTCAAAGTGCTGGAATTTTTTCTGAAAATGACCGGGATTTACAAACGGGGTGTGGAAAATATCAGCGATATCCGGGTCACTGATACAGCTTTTGAAATTGCTCAATTACCCCGGCAATTTGATGGCTACCGGATACTCCACCTGAGCGACCTGCATATTGACAGCCATCCGGGCCTTGAACAACACCTTCTTGACGCCACTGCCGGTATTGAATGTGACCTGTGCGTGATAACCGGTGATTTCAGGCATGGTACTTACGGCTCAATCAGCAATATTTTAAAGCCAATTTCCAACCTTGTTAAAAATATTAAAGCAAAAGACGGAATAGTTGCTGTGCTGGGGAATCATGATACTTACCAGCTTACTCAGTTTGAAAAGGAAACCGGGATCACTTTCCTTATCAATGAAAGTATGGAGATAGTCAGGGGAAATGAAAAAATAATCATAACAGGTACAGACGATCCGTTCCGGTATTTCACTGACCAGGCCTTAACTGCTTTGGAAAGGCAAAACGGTGATTTTAAAATTGCCCTTGTACACACAACCGAATTGTTTGACATAGCATCCAGAAACGGTTACAGTCTTTATTTGTGTGGGCACACCCATGGCGGACAGATCTGTCTGCCGGGAGGAAAACCACTGATTACACATCAGTTTGAAGGTAAGAAATTTTTCAAAGGCGAATGGCATGCCAACGGAATGACAGGATATACAAGTCGGGGCTGTGGTGTTTCCGGTATCCCTTTAAGGTTTAATTGTCCCGGTGAAGTAGTTTTAATTACCCTGAAAAAACAAAACTGATCAATTACTGAACAAGCCCAGTTCTTCCAGCATATTGTGCAGGTCTTTCGACTTGAATGGTTTTGAGATATAAGAATCCATCCCGGCTTTAAGGCACTTTTCCCTGTCACCCTGGATAACTTTAGCTGTGACAGCAATAATTTTAATGCCTTTTGTAATACCCTTTTCTTTTTCAATCATCCTGATTTTTCGTGTGGCGGTAAGCCCATCCATTTCAGGCATATCCAGGTCCATCAGGATAACATCGAACCCGCCCTGATTGAACTTTTCCAGGGTTTTAAGGCCGTCTTCGGCAATTTCATATTTGTGTCCCATTTTGTTGAGCAGAATAGTCAGGAACCGTTGATTCATAAAGTCGTCTTCTGCAACAAGAATGTTTAGGGTTTTATCGCTTTTTACAATCACTATTTCATCTTTTTCTTTTTCTATTTCTTTTTCTGATTTTTTCGATTTCAAATTTACACTATTTTTAAACGGCAGCGTAAATGAGAATTTTGAGCCTTTGCCTTCAGCACTTTCCACAGTAATCTCTCCACCCATCAAGCCTACAAGGTTTTTACAAATGATGAGGCCAAGCCCGGAGCCACCAAATTTGCGGGCAGTGGATTTTTCAGATTGACTGAACGGTTTAAAAATCCGGGATAACTGTTCCTCATTCATTCCAATGCCACTGTCTTCCACTGTAAACCTGATGTTACTTTCCTCTTTGGATGCTTTCAGGGTTTCACAACTGACCTTGACAAATCCTTCCTGGGTAAACTTTATGGCATTGTTAACCAGGTTCAGGATTACCTGTTTTAACCTAAGCGGGTCACCCATTACCATTTCAGGCAGGTCGGAGGGAATTTCTGTTGTTAGTTTAAGTTTTTTCTGTTTGGCCTTCAGGCTCATTAATTTCACCACTTCTTCGACAGTAGTTTTTAGGTCAAAATCAATGTTTTCGATCTCCAGTTGGCCGGATTCAATTTTTGAAAAGTCAAGTATTTCATCAATTATATCCAGCAGGTTTTGAGAAGAAATACTGATAATGTCGAGGTATTCTTTCTGCTCATGGGTAAGTTTGGTCCCTTTCATGAAATCAATCATTCCAAAGATACCGTTCATAGGTGTCCGGATCTCATGGCTCATATTGGCCAGGAACATACTTTTCATGCCTGTGGCTGATTCCGCTTTTTCCCTTGCCTCTTTGTTTTGCTCTTCGAGTTTTTTCCTTTCGGTAATATCCACGATTATCCCTACTATCCCTACTATTTCATCCTTTTCGATGATGCAGGATTTATAAAAAATGACATCCTTTAATTTCCCGTATTTGTTTTTAACTTTTCCTTCATAAATCTGCTTACCACGGCTTTTAAGTAATTCCTGGTCTTTCAACTCGTAAGCTACGGCCAGATCGTGGCTGGTAATATCAAATACCGTTTTATTAATGACTTCGTTACGTTTTTTACCAATAAGGTTAAGTAATTCCGTATTGCAACCGATAAATTTTCCCTGGATACTTTTATAAAATACCGGGCTCGGAATTGTTTCTATTAATGTTTGAAGAAAATTCAGTTGTTTATGAAGTTCATGTTTGGCATAAAAACTTTCGGTAATGTCTGATATATTACAAATAAGCTGCTCTACCTCTTCATCCTGGTTTAAAATGCTCGAAATATTTAATTCAATTCTTTGGTGTTTACCGTTGTCTATACTCTTTAACCTGAATTCATTGAAATAATGTGGTTCCTCTTTCCTGACAATTTTATCTATGGCTGTGCGAATGTTCTTTGCATCAGTTTTATTGAAAAAATCGAGCAGGTTTCCGTTTCCATCTTCCTTATCGCCAAATATCTCATTAATATGGTTGTTTTTCAGCTCAATATTTCCTTCTTTGTCAATGGTACAGATACCCACATTACTGTTTTCGAATATTGCCTGAAGCTTTTGTTCGCTGGTTTTTAATTTATCGAACGTGTATTGCGACAGGTTCTTTTGTTCATTGAGTTCAGCTGCTTTTTCTTCCAGGAGTTGTGTTAACCTTTTTCGCCTGAGGTATTTGTAATAAAGTAGAATGAGCAGTAAGGTAACGACAATGCAGAACAAAATCAGGATCTTTCTTATGGTTGATTGGTTCCTTGCTGAAACAATCCTGACTTCAAGCTCTTTTTTTAGCAATTCATTCTCGAGTTCCTTGCCATTGTAAGCCTTGAGCAAGGCAGAGTTTTGGCTGATCTTCTCTTTTTCTTCTTTCACCAAAGAATCATTTATCTCTGAATACTGGTTTAACCAATCAAAAGCAGTCTTGTAGGAACCTCGCTTCATGGCAACCTGGGCACGCAGGTAATAAATATCTTTTAATAATAACTTCGAGTGTAAATCATCGTTCAGTGTTGTTAAGCTGTCAAGGTAGCTTGAAATACTCCTGTATTCTCCTTTAGTAAAATATATTCGTGAGAGGTACAACCAGGCATTGGCAATACCCTGTTTTTCATCCAGTGCTTTTAAATCCTTCAATGCTTTTTGAAAATCTTTCTCAGCTTCATCAAGGTTGCCTGTATTCTGCCTGTTCAGGCCCATATCCAGCAACAGGTTCGCACAACCGGAGCGGTCACCAACCTTGATAAAAAGTGCCAGTGCATTTTTATAATTTTCAAAAGACTTTCTGTATTCGCCCATCCTGTCGTACACTTTGCCAATGTTGTGATAAGAGGATGCCCGTCCATAATCATCGTCCAGGCTGTCTTTAATATGGAGTGACTTCTGGTGATATTCTATGGCTTCAGTATAGTTGCCTTGTTTGGAATACAGGTTTCCCAGGTTGTTGTATATGTAACACAAGCCTTCGGCAGATCCGGTTTGATAGCGTATTCTCAGCGTTTTATCAAAATACTCGAGGGCTTTGTCATAATCACCCCAATTCAAAAACAAATTACCGATATTATTCAGGACATCTGCCACTTTATCTTTATCACCCAGCTTTTCCCTGACCTCAAGCGATTTTTTCAGGTACTCAATAGCTGTCAGGAAATCACCTTTCTTCTTGTAAACAAGTGCTATTCTGTTGTTGATTGTTGCAAGGAGGGAATCATTTTTAATTTCTGTAGCAATATCCAGCGCCTGTTGATGAAAGATTAATGCGCTGTCATACTTTGCAGAATACCGGTATCCCAATCCCAGGTGATCCAGCGCTATGGCGATTTTTTTTCTGTCATTTTTCTCAGTGGCTATTTCCAGGGCTTTCCGTGCATAAAAAATACTTTTGGCCGGCTGGATATGCCGTGAAAGAAAAGATAATTGGTTATAAGTATCAAATTGAGCAATATTACTATTTTGCAATTGCTTTTCAAGCTTGTCAATGTCCTTCACCGGTTGGCCAACACTGTACAGTGTTGCAGCGATCATGACCAGGATTATCAGGAGCTTTTTCATCTGAATTTTAAAAGCAATATACAAATAGAATAAATTAATTAAAGTTCAAAAATCCACAAAATTTCAAAGATATTGAATGTTTTGTCAAAATAACTTACAGGTTCAGGGTTTTTAATCTTTGATCAGTAATTCCGGAAATTCAATTTTATACAGTTTGTTTGTACCAAACAGGGATTTTTCGGTAGTAAGAAAAAAGCTACTTCCGTACTTGCACAGGCTTTCAGTTTGTTCCCTGTTCCGGAGCTTGATTAACCTGCTGTATCCACCGAAAAAATAATTTCCGGGGAAATGATAAAACAGCCTGATAAAGGGTTTAAAATTTTTATAGGCTAACAAATAAAGGGTTTGGGTGTAATTGTCAAACATAGCCGAGGTTACGGCACCTTTCATCTGGAAGGAATCGATAAGCTGTGCTTTATTTTCATGCCCCGAAACAGGCAGGCCGTAAACGTTGGTATAAGCGTTTGTCCTGTTTTTTGTAAACAACCAAAATGTATCATCTTTGACAATAAAGGCTTCGCAATCGAAATTTTGTTTGAACCGGGCTGAAAAATCCTTTTGGCCTGCGTATGAGAAAGAATATTTTTTCGAAACAGGAACTATATTTTTTTGAGATAATAAGTCCTTTTGGTTGATTTTGTAAATCGTCAGGTTTTTTCTGTCACCATAGTTGTTGCCGAAATCACCGATATACACAAAACTATCGTCAAGAGTGATGGCTTCCCAGTCGGTATTGGTTGCCCCGGAAATAATCACCTGTCGTAATATTTCACCTGTTTCGGGACGAAGAAAATAAAGGACGGGCCCATGACCGCCATCATTATGGGTAACGAGGTTTCCGTTAAGCCACAGTAAACCCGAACTTTCAACAATAGCCGGACTGAGATGATGGCCATTCTTCAACCGGATTCGGATTTTCCTGTACCTGCAGGAGCCATCATTAACCGTTGCAGCAGGATCATAATTTCCGGCTTTGCAATCGGTGCAACCTGCCACCTGTGCCTGAACTGCCCCGGCTATCAGGATGCCCAGGAAAATCAAAAGGGCCAAATTCCTGAAATGCATGGATCAGGATTGATGCTTAATAGATAGGTGTAATGCCTAAATTATCAAAAACGAATGACCAGATATCAGCATATTCCTTTATCAGTTTTTCGGTTGACTTACCGGCACCATGTCCTGCTTTTGTTTCAATCCGGATCATCACCGGGTTGTTGCCCTTATATTTTTCCTGCACAGTAGAAATAAATTTAAAGGAATGAGCCGGAACCACACGGTCGTCATGGTCGGCAGTGGTAACCAGCGTAGCAGGATATTCAACACTTTCCTTGATATTGTGCAAGGGGGAATAAGCAATCAGATAACGAAACTGTGTACTGTCATCGCTGCTGCCATATTCTTCCACCCAATGATGCCCGATAGTGAACTGATGGAATTTCAGCATGTCCATGACTCCCACTGCCGGCAGGGCAACTTTGTACAAATCGGGACGCTGGGTCATGCAGGCGCCAATTAACAATCCTCCGTTGGAGCCACCCCGGATGGCCAGTTTGTCGCTTGATGTATAACCTTCGGCAATCATGTATTCGGCTGCGCTGATAAAATCATCAAACACATTTTGCTTGTTTTCGCGCATTCCTGCCTTGTGCCAGGCTTCTCCATATTCTCCACCTCCTCTCAGGTTGGGCACTGCGTACACTCCGCCATTTTCGAGGAAAACCAGGTTGGATACACTGAACCCGGGTGTAATACTAATATTGAAACCCCCATAGGCATAAAGCAGGGTGGGGTTGTTACCGTCTTTGACCAGGTCTTTCTTGTGCGTTATAAACATGGGCACTTTTGTCCCGTCCCTGCTTTCGTAGAATACCTGGTAGGATTCATAATCATCCCGGTTGAAATTAATCTCAGGCTCCCTGAAAATCTCCGATTTATTGGTAGCAATATCATATTTAAAAATAGTGGAAGGATACAGGAAAGAGGTAAAAGAATAGAATACGGTGGTGTCTGTCAGTTCTCCACGGAATCCCGACATGGTCCCCGGCCCCGGTAATTCAATCTCATTGACAAATTTGCCATTCAGGTCAAATAGATAGGCTTTGCTGACCACATCCTGTATGTATTGGGCTAGCAGTTTTCCTCCGGCTATTTCAACATTGCGAAGCTTGATTTCTTTTTCAGGGATCACTTCCATCCAGTTGCTTTCATTCAGGTCGTTGGTATTGATGGCAACAAGCCGGTAATTGTCTGCTTTGTAGTTGGTAAAAATATACAGGGAATCACCTACATTACCGATGACCTCGTATTCATAATCAAAGGAGCGGTCGATAGCAGTAAATTCTGCATCATCCTTTGCCAGGTTTTTAAAATACAGGGAAGTGCCACTGGTCGATTCACTGCCGTAAAGCAGTAAAAACCTTTGGTCATCAGTAACCTGGGCGCCAAAGCTTCGCTCAGGATGGTCGGGGTCCCAGTAAATAAGTTTATCCTCGCTTTGATTGGTGCCTATGGTATGGTAGAATATTTTATGGAATTCATTTTTACCACTCAGTACACTGCCGGAAGTGGGCTTGTCGTAACGGGCATAAAAGAAGCCGTTTTTGTACCAGGCAATTCCTGAAAATTTAATCCATTTGAGATGATCGGGGAGGTCCTGGCCCGATTCAATATCGCGAACATAAAACTCATTCCAGTCGGAGCCATTTCGGGCAATGCCGTAAGCAAAATACTTATAGTCTTTTGAAACTGACATGGCGGTCAGTGCAACCGTGCCATCTTCGCTGAGTTTGTTGGGGTCAAGGAAAACCCGTGTTTCGCCATCCAGTCCGTTCTGGATGTATAAGGTACTTTGGGGTTGCAGCCCGTCATTTTTGAAATAAAAATAATAAGGCCCTTTGTGGAAGGGAACACCATATCGGGGATAATCCCACAATTCGGTCAGCCGGTCTTCAATTTTATCCCTGTAAGGAATGGAATCCAGGTAGTGATGAGTCACCTCGTTCTGGGCTTCCACCCATTGCCTGACCTGTTCGGTCGTGTCATTTTCAAACCACTGATAGGGGTCGGCTACCTCAATACCAAAATAATTGTCAACATGATCCGATTTAAATGTTTCGGGGTAATGAAATCTTTGTGTCTGCACTTCTTCTTTTTTATTACATGAAACCACCACGATGCCTGCCAACATCAAATAAACCAATATCTTTTTCATACCAATTAAATATTAAATTCTCAGAAAATTTCAGGGTGTGAAGATAAGGAAATTGTAAAAATCGGGAATTGACCTGTTGATTAAATTTTGCGGGAAGAAGAGAGGAAGAGAAGAAGAGAGTGGGAGAAAGGGAGAAGGGGAGAAGAAGAGAGGGGGAGAGTGGGAGAAAGGGAGAAGAAGAGAGTGGGAGAGTGGGAGAAGGAGAGAAGGAGAGAAATGAGGTGAAAGTTTTAACCTTTGAGGCAAAAGAACATCCAAATTTGAGTTTGTCAGATTCAGGGATTATTAGATGTCTTTCAAAATTTATATGTCTTTTTGTTTTTCATAACAATTTGAGTTTTGCTTCTTTTTTCAAAGGAAAAACAATCTTGTTTTTATCCTTGTGATAAGGAAAGATATGTTGAAATAGTTTTACATATATCATAAAGATCGGTGTATTTTTGTAAAAGTTTTCGGTATATGTAAAACTTTTGTTATTTTTGATAAAACTTTTACATATACCATACATGACTGAAAAATCAAGAATACCCCACGATTTAATTGTAAGAGATAAATATCTCAACAAGGCAAAAATCTATATCAATAAAAAAATAGTTAAAATTATTACCGGCCAACGAAGGGTTGGTAAAAGTTATCTGATCTATCAGATTATTGAACATCTTTATTCGACCAGGGAGTCTCCCAACATTATTCACATAAATAAAGAGTTACCGGAATTCAGGTTTATTAAAACCGAAACGGAGCTTTTCGATTATTTGCAAGGAAAAGATACATCCACGGAGAATTATCTTTTCATAGATGAAGTTCAGGAAATTGAAGGATTTGAAAACGCATTGCGCGGGCTGCTTGCCACAGCAAAATGGGATATCTGGTGCACCGGCAGCAATGCCTCCCTCCTGTCCAAAGACATTGCAG
>CAZVAY010000073.1:0-10329 GCA_964625265.1 uncultured Sphingobacteriales bacterium
ATGATCTGGCGGCGCAGGTCATCCGCGCGGTCATCGACAAATCCGGGATAGATCCAGCAACGATTGATGATGTGTATTTCGGGGCGGCGAATCAGGCGGGGGAAGATAATCGGAATGTGGCGCGGATGGCGGGGTTATTGGCGGGGGTGCCGGGGGGGGGGCCCGGGGGGGCGGGGGGGCCCCGGGGGCGTTTTTCCCGGGAACGACCTGGGGGGAAATTTCGGAAACGCCACCCCCGCAGATGAAAAGTTTACCGTCCCGAAAAATTTTTATCGATTCAAAACCCCCGACACCGGCCATACCATTACCGGCCACTATGGGAACACCGGGCATTTCCGCCAGTACGGTTTCAATAAACATTTGCTTTTGATCGGCCTGGTCAAAAGCCTCAATCAACAGATGGCATCCTTCGAAAGTCGCTTTGATGTTGCCGGGGTTAAGTTTGATATTCAGGCTTTGGATATCAAGGTCGGGATTTATTTTCAGCAGGTTGGCGAAGATGGCATCTGCTTTTTTCATGCCTACCTGGTGCCAGAAATAAAACTGCCTGTTCAGGTTGGATTCTTCCACAACATCAAAATCAGCAATAAGCAAATGGCCCAACCCGACACGAACCAGCGCCATGGCAGCATTGGAACCCAATCCTCCGGCTCCGGCAATGCCTACTTTTTTTTCTTTCAGCCTTATTTTTATTTCACTAAATTTCATGTGGCCATTTCATTTTCAAAAATACAAAAGAATAAGCGGTGTGACACCATAGCCGGAAAATCGGTTGAAAAAATGCTTTTTATGGTAAGACGAATTGCTAACAGGTTGGTTTTGTTATCGCATGAACAGTTAAGTAAAATCGTTCCAAATTAAAAACAATTTAGAAAACACATTATCAGGTAATTAAAATAAAATAATTGTTGAATTAATTTGGCTTATAAAACAGAATTTTTAGTTTTGTAAGGAATCAAAAGCAAGGTTTAAAAATGAACTTTAAAGAAATCCTGGGTGCACACAAAGTACTGGCAGAATTGCATTATAAGCCGGTAGAGGTCAATAAGGGTTATGCCAACCAAACCCTGTATATCAATCTCAGCGAAAACCGGATTGAAATTAAACCGGTGACAGCCAAAATGAAGGAGCTGATGACGGGTGGCCGTGGTTTCAATTTGTGGCTGATGTGGCAAAATACCACCAAAGACACCAAATGGGACAGCGAAGACAATGAGCTTTGCATTTCAGGAGGCCCCTTATGCGGTACTCCTTCGTTTCCCGGGTCGGGCAAGTCCATTGTTTCAACCATATCACCATTGACAGGGACTTTTTTCGACAGCAACGTGGGCGGGCATTTCGGTCCTTTGTTAAAATTCTCCGGGTTTGACTCCATTGAGATACAGGGCAAAGCCAAAGAGGATGTGATGATCCTGATCAATAGCGAAACAAGGAGTTTAACCATTGAAACCGCACCGCTTGAACCGGTTGATACACATATACTGGCTGAATATTATACTGAGGCTTATGCCAAAGATGAGAAAGACAAACAGAACATGTCGATTGTTTCGGCAGGAAGTGCTTCGGAGCATACAAGAATGGGCTGTCTGAATGTTTCTTTCTGGGATAACAAAAAACAGGTGACGAGGATAAAGCAGGCAGGACGTGGAGGTGTCGGAACGGTTTTCAGGGATAAAAAACTGAAAGCCATTGTGGTAAAAACGCCCAATACCCGTGCAAAATGGGTCATTCAACGCAGGGTAGAAAATGAAATTCAGGATCATTAACGAAATTAAAACTTAGATTACAACTATGAGTTGCTCAAATTGTGAACCTAAACCGGTCAGTTCCATCATCGAAAAATGGAATACTGACAAGGAGTTTGTCATTGAAATGATGCAGGATATCCAGGATGAATATCGCTATATTCCAAGAGAATCACTGGAGGAGATATGCAGAAAGGTAAAAACCCCGCTGTCTGACCTGTACCACATTGCCACATTTTACAAGGCATTCAGCCTGGAACAACAGGGTAAATACCAGGTCCAGGTTTGTATGGGTACGGCCTGTCATGTAAAAGGTGCCGACAGGGTGTTGGATGCATTTGAAAGAGAATTAAAAATTAAAGATGGTGAAACCAGCGAAGACGGAGAGTTTTCACTGTCAGGTGTCAGGTGCCTGGGATGTTGCAGCCTCGCGCCTGTAGTCACCATCAATGAGGAACTTTATGGAGAGGTGGAACCGGCCAAAGTTCCTTCCATACTTAAAAAATACAAGGAGGGCAGATAAATGGAAAAGATCAATGTAAAGAATCTCGATACCATTGCCCTCAAAAGGCAAAATGAATTAAAGAATTACAAATCCATGGTCATGGTTTGTGCCGGAACCGGTTGCGTCTCTGCCGGGTCGATGAGCCTGTACGATACTTTCAGGAAAAAACTGGATGAAAAAGGCCTGTCCGGGGAATACCTGGTGGTACCTACAGGATGCAACGGTTTTTGTGCCCAGGGGCCTATTGCCGTCATGCAGCCCGATGGTGTTTTTTACCAAAAGGTAAAAGATAAGGATGTAGATGCCATCATTGATGAACATCTGCTGGCCGGAGAACCTGTGAAGAGGATACTGTATAAGGATGTTGATACCAAAGAGCGTGTCCCCCAACAGCAGGAAATCCGGTTTTTCAAAAAACAAAAACTGATTGCCCTCAGAAACAAGGGGATTATCAATCCCGAAAATATCGAAGATGCGATTGCACACGGAGCCTACAGGGCACTGGCAAAAGCGCTCACGAAAATGCAACCCGAAGAAATTATTACGGAGATTATCAAATCCGGTATCCGTGGCCGGGGTGGTGGAGGTTTTCCCGCTGGTATTAAATGGCAAAGTTGTCTGAAAGCAGTAGAAAAACGTGGAGAAAAAGCCTATATCGTTTGCAATGCGGATGAAGGCGACCCGGGTGCATTCATGGACCGCAGCATTGTTGAGGCAGATCCCCATGCTGTCATTGAAGGCATGGCCATAGCAGCCAGGGCAGTAGGCGCGGAAGAGGGATTTGTCTATATCAGGAAAGAATATCCCCTTGCCCTGAAAAGATTGAATATTGCGTTGGAAGAGGCCCGTCAGCGTGGATTGCTGGGTAAAAACATTATGGATACGGGTTTTAATTTTGACATCATCGTACATCGGGGTGTCGGTGCTTTTGTCTGTGGCGAATCAACGGCATTGATGGCATCCATGGAAGGGAAAGCCGGTGAACCACGTGCCAAATATGTCCACAATGTGGAATTCGGATACAGGAGTAAGCCAACCATCCTGAACAATGTGGAAACATGGGCCAATATTCCTGTGATCATGGACCAGGGCGCTGAATGGTTTGCTTCCATCGGTACGGGGGATGTGAGTGAAAATCCCTGGAATGGCAGTTCGGGTACCAAGGTTTTTTCATTGGTAGGTGATGTAGTCAATTCGGGACTGGTGGAAGTACCCATGGGAATTACCCTACGGGAAATTATTTTTGATATTGGCGGTGGTATTCCTAAAGGAAGGAAATTTAAAGCTGTTCAGACAGGTGGCCCTTCGGGTGGTTGCATCCCTGAATCCATGCTTGATATGCCTGTTGATTTTGATAAACTGACCGAGGTGGGTTCCATGATGGGGTCGGGTGGAATGATTGTGATGGACGACAGAACCTGTATGGTGGATGTAGCCAGGTACTTTATTAATTTCCTGAAAGACGAATCCTGTGGTAAATGTACCCCCTGCCGTGAAGGACTTGTAATGCTTTACGATATCCTGGACAAGATCACCAAAGGTGAAGGGCAGGAGAGCGACATTGAGATGATAGAGGAGATTTGCGATACCATGGAAAAAGGGTCGCTTTGTGCACTCGGGCAGACGGCTCCCAATCCGGTATTGAGTACCCTACGCTATTTCAGGCCGGAATATGAAGCGCATATCAGGGAGAAAAAATGCCCTGCCGGAAAATGCAAGGAGTTGATTAAATTTAATATCAACGATGCCTGTACAGGATGTGTGTTGTGCAAGGTCAATTGCCCGGTGGGCGCTATTTCAGGAGAAAAGAAACAGCTTCATACCATCGACCAGGAGCTTTGTATCCAGTGTGGGATTTGTTGGGATGTTTGCAAGTTTGAGGCGGTGGATGTTCAATAGACAGTAGCTGTGTGCAATGAACCTTTAGCAAAGAGAAAGGAATGAAAGATTTAAAGAAATTATTGATTTGGGAAAAGGGAAGAGTTCCGGTAAAGAATACTTATTTGCTATTGGAATCTATTCCCCGGCCGGAAAGATTTGTATTTACTCAACAAATCCAAAGAACTGCGATTTCTCTTCCAGCTAAAATTGTGAAGGGTGCAGGGAAGACAGCTAATGCTGAATTTGCCGGGTTCATTGATATAGCTTCAGGATCAACCTGCGAATTGGAAACACAACTGATGATTGCTGTAAAAAATTGAAACAAAGGAATATGGAAAAAATTGAAATAAAAGTTAACGGCCACTCAACAGAAGTAAAAGAGGGGACAACCATACTTGACGCAGTTCAAAGCCTTGGCTGTGACATTCCAACCCTCTGCCACCATCCTTCCCTGGAGCCTTATGGGTCGTGCAGGGTATGTATGGTCAAGATCAATGACGGCCGCAAAGACCGTTGGGTGACTGCCTGTAACTTTCCGGTTGAAAAACCCATAGAGGTTTTTACCGATACGGCAGAAGTAAGAAAACACCGGGGCGGAATAATCAAAATGTTGTTGGCACGCTACCCCAATGTACCTGTTATCAATGATCTGGCAAAAGAATACGAAGTAAGCTTAAATGGCTTTAGGCATCCCCTGGTAGATTACAGCCCCAATGCCTGCATTTTATGCGGTATGTGTGTCAGGGTTTGTAAGGAAGGAATCTGGGAAAGTGTGATCGGATATGAGGGCAGGGGAGCATCCCGGCAGGTTTCGATGCCGTTTCAGCAACATTCTGAAATATGCCTTGGTTGCGGTGCCTGCGCAGATATCTGCCCTACTGGGGCCATCAAAGTTTATGACGACCCGAATAACCCGGCCGAGCCACTCAGGATCAGGAAATACGGCCAGCGCGTTACCCACGAAGTCATACAGCTTGATGATGACCAGTGCGAAATGAGAAGGGTTGGCACAGCACACCTGGCCGAGATCATGAATGACTATGACCTGTTGCCAACGTTTAACTATCAGTACGGCTCTCATGAGGAAGCCTGGAAAATTTCATCAAAAGAATTCAAAAAATACCTAATACAGGATTCACCGGATGGCTGCTGGCTCGGCTGTACCATGGGGTGTGCCAAAGCTGCTGAAGATTTTGTTCCCAAAACAGGGCCTTATCAAGGACAGAAAGTAGTAGTGGATGGCCCTGAATATGAAACCGTGGGCGGATGTGGTTCCAATATCGGTGTCTGGGATGTGGAAGGTGTCCTGGAATTGAATTTTTACTGTGATACCTATGGCGTTGACACGATTTCGTATGCTACATCAACCGCATTCGTCATGGAATGTTATGAAAACGGAATACTGAACAAGGAAAGGACAGGTGGCCTTGACCTTCATTTCGGTAACCTGGAAGCCGCTTTGGAACTGTTGCATCAAATGTCGAAAGGAGAAGGGTTCGGTGTAATTACCGGACAGGGTATCCGCTGGATGAAAAAATATTTTGCCGAAGAATATAAGCTGACACCCGAACAGGTTCAGTTCATGCAGGACATTGGCATGGAAGCTAAAGGCCTGGAATATTCAGAATATGTTACCAAGGAATCCCTGGCTATGCAGGGCGGTTACGGGCTGGCACTGAAAGGCGCCCAGCACGATGAAGCCTGGCTGATCTTTATGGACATGGTCAACAACCAGATACCCACCTTTGAAGATAAAGCCGAGGCCTTGCACTATTTCCCGATGTTCAGGACTTGGTTTGGACTCAATGGCCTTTGCAAACTTCCCTGGAATGATGTTGAGCCGGCCAATAATGCCGAAACGGACGAACCGGCCAAAGTACCGGAACACGTGGAAGGTTATATCAATTTCTTTAATGGCATGACCGGGTTGGATATTGCCAAAGAGGATATTATAACACAATCTGAAAGAGCCTACAACTTCCAACGGGTATTTAACCTGCGTTGCGGGTACGGTGACCGTGAATCGGATAGGATTCCGTTCCGTTCGGCAGGGCCGGTAACCTTAAAGGAATATGAATCGAGGCAGGAAAGGTACGACCAGCAATTGAAGGAGATTATCGGGGTTGACCCGGAAGGGAAAACAACCAGGGAGAAACATAGCATACTGCGTAAATTCCGTGAAGAGCAATACCAGAAGTTGTGTGATGCTGCCTATGAACGCAGGGGCTGGAACCAAAATGGGGTTCCTACGGTGGAACACCTGAAAAAGCTGGGCCTTGATGTACCGAACCTGCTAGAAACGGTAGAGCCGTATCAGTAGGAATAAAGTGCAGGGTATATCAACCGGATTCCCTTACTTGTAAAGTTTATTGATCCAGATAGTTGTATCGGTTTTATACCCTATGATGCCTTTATCCTGCGAATAAAAAAAATTCTTTTTTCCATCGGTAAAAACATGATAGAATGTGTCAGAACCAATTAGCAGGGTATCGTTAAAATTGTAATTTATATAAGGGTACTCATCGGAGAAGTGCGGATAACTGCCCCACCAATCACTAACTATCTCGTCAATCCAGTTTTCATAGTCATCAGCGATAAGCTCATTTTGAAACTCTTTATTATTGATTTTTAAAGTTAGCGTCAGTACTTCATATTCATCGCCTGTAACCTGGGCTGACTTAATACTGATTTCTTCTGTAAACTGTATTGTGTATTTATCAATCTCATAGCAATGCGCCCTGTATATTTCCTGGATTTCAGGTGACCCGACCCCGCATTCTTCACATGTTCCATCTGTTGCATGTAAGTAGAAATAAGTATTTTTATTTATTGGAGAAATGTAATTAACCTCTTTCCCATCCAGGTTTACAAAAGTTATTGTATCTCCTGGTTCAAAGGGCAGAAAGCTTTTTGCATGGCCTGATAATCTCTGAAGTGGTTTGTAGTTTTTTGTGCAACCGCAAGTAATTAATAAGCAAAATACAAGTATACTGGGAATCTTCATAAGATTTTCTAAATTTACACCAAAATTAGCATTTAATGAGATATATCCTGCTGATAGGTTTATTATTATTCATGAAAGTAACTTTAGCACAATCATTTCATTATTTTGTATATGGTAATGGTACCTCATATTCAAATTTGAAATACACTTCCGGGCCGGATTATAAAACAAAAGTAAAAAGGGGTTTTGATCCTGGCTTTCAGGCAGGGTTTGGGATAGCTTCTCTCCGTTCGTCAGTACTGGGTGCCGAAGTTTTATTTGCCGGATATCAAATGCCATTCAAGTGGAGTAGAGGGTTCGAAAATGAAAGGGCCAGGTATAAGTTTTCATATAAACTGTTCACCCGCTTTGATATCAATGCCAACTACGCTATTGAGCCTTATTATGCCGTAAACTATTACACCAAAACCAATTATATTTATTTCAATAAAAATTACCTGGGTGAATATGGTATCACTTTTATATACAAGCGGAACAGGTTGTGGTACGAGTGTCAGTTATCGTCATTCCCTGAATTTGATTTTTTAACGAATTATAATCGCGAAGAAGGATTTTACAGGAAAAGCGCATTGCACCTGCCATATCTGGGACTGAACATCAAATTTTTACTGGATGACATGGAATGCCTTGAGGAAATGAAGCAGAAAAGGAATGAATATTACAGGAACAGGTTCAGGCATCTTCGTATCGAAACAGGGTTGGTGCAATTGGCAAGGGGTTATGGAATATCCTACCGCTTTAAAGACAAAAATATACCGGCCTCTTTTCATGAAATCGGAATACGTACCGGATTTACACATCATCCGTATAATAGCTTTCTCTTCAACTCGTATTTATTCTATGCTTTTCATTATAGGGTTAAATATGTTGAGGAGTTTGATTACGCACTGAATGTAGGTTTTGAGTCCGGAGGTGGTTTCCTTTACATTGAAGGTGGCAATAGTGGAGACGGATTCCCTTATCCTCACGAGATGGTTTTTATTGAAAATGAGTTTTTACGCTTTGTTTTCCGGGTAGGAATTGGTACCGGATTTTATGCAACAATGGGCTATAAATTTTAAGGGTTATTCCGGTTTTGCAAAAACAAGCAGGTAATTAAAAATCTTTTCCTTTTCTGTATCCGAAATTTTTGACCTTTCCTGCATTTTATCCAGGATATTTTTCCATTGGGTTTGCGAATAGTTGTCGGGTAAGTAAATATTGTGGCAACTGCTGCATTTAGACAGGTACAACTGCCGCCCTGATATCAGTTCGCCAAGGGTTTGATGATACTGAACAGCTTGTTGCTCAGTGGGGACATAAAAGCTGCTCTTGCATCCGTAAGCAATGAGCCCCAACAATAGCATGGTTTTAACAATTTTATAATACATAGGAGAAGATTAAGCGTGCCTGGAATTTTTCGTTTTTCACAAGTTCCAGGTTGCCTGTTTTAACATCTGTGAACTGCGGCATAAAAGTCAGGTTGGCCCAGAAATTATCAGTGCTATAGGCTATAACAGGCCCGGCAGCCAATACACTGTATTTGTGTGACTGGTTCTGAAACTTGTTTTTGTTCATAATCTCAATTCCGCAGGAAATATTTTTGTTGATCTGATACGACAATCCATAGAAAAGGATGATTTTCAGTTCTCTCTCCTTATCGATTTCGACCAGGCCAATGCTTTCTTTCAATTCATTTTCAAATTCGTATTCGCCAACCAGGTTAAAAGCCTGAAGTAATTTGCCCGTTCTTTTATCGAGGATCAATTTCCCTTCGAGTTCTATTTCTTCCGGTGCAAGGTAGTATTCGAAATACAGAGCCGAGCCAATAGGGTTGACAACAGGGTCGGTCAGTTTCAGCTTCCATTCATTGGCAAAACTATAGCCTGTTGACCTTGAGACACTTTCAATTCCGTTAGCCTTGTTGATAGCCGTACTGTAACTGTAATTCAGGTAAAATGCAGTTTGTAATTTTTTACCTAACCCCACTTCAAACTCCATCCTGTGATCAAATGCCCGGAAATAATTCTGTCGCTGGTTCCTCATGGTTGTCCATATCTCCAGCTCTTTTTGACCTTTGTTGAGTACGTTGCTTTGGTAGGTATAAGTAAATAACCTGTCCTGGGAATAGGATGTTAAACTTAGGGCCAGGATAAATAGGGTGAATAACTGTTTCAAAATAAATTATTTTTATGTTGTTCTAAAGGCCAAAAATATCCCTGGTTAATGGTGTAAACAATCCCGTATTGTTGGGAAAAATGACTTTATGTTGTGGGTGGAAATAACCGGAAATGGGTATCAGAAAAGAGAAGCTGTTGCTACTTCACGGGTAATATAGGCCCAGGGATAAACCTTGCCTGTTTTACCGGATTTGTTAAATTTGTCATAAGTTAAACCATGATCTGGCAGAAAGATAAACAGCATCCGTACCGCGAATCACACTGGCGAAGTATCACCAAAGCCTTGACATGGCGTGTGTTAGCCACCACCACCACATTTTTTATTACCTACCTGATCATCCTCAAAAACGAAAAAACCCAGATACCCAGTGAAGTACTGGACCATGCTGCCAGGGAAGCCATGAGGCAGGCTGCCAAAGCAAAAGCTATCAACAAAGCATTCTTTTTTGCCGGATCGGTAGCGGTCTTTGACCTCGTGATAAAATTTGTTCTTTATTACCTGCATGAAAGGATCTGGCAATCGGTGAATGCAGGCTGGATTCGAAGATACAACCGGACAAGAAGAATTAATAAGATCAGGAAAAGACGGTTAAAGGAAGAAGCAAATTCAGGTTGTTAACAGGAACCGGTGTCATGCTGAAATACAGGAAATATATCATTGTGTTTGGTTTATTGACCCTTGCATTATTGGTGCTTTCAGTAGTTGTATTTATTTTAAATCATCGAATTCCTCTTTTTCTAAGCCTGGCCAGCTTCCTGATGGCAGTTGTTTTTATTGTTGGTGTCAGGTGGTTGAAAGAAAAGGAAAAAACGGAGTTCAATAAGCGTTTGAAAAAAGATTTTGAAGATAATACAAAGAAATATGAAGAAAGATATGCCAACAAATAGGCGTTTTCCTCAATGGGAAAGCATTTCCCTGCTCATCGTTTCTTTTATCATCACCACAGGCCTTTATAGTCAGGACAGGGTGGTTAGCTCCAACTTTGCTACACGCTCTGTGGTTTACGCTCAACATGGCATGGCCTGTACCAGTCA
>CAZVAY010000074.1:0-10287 GCA_964625265.1 uncultured Sphingobacteriales bacterium
GCCACCGGCATGGACCCTGAGTCAAACCAGACATCAATCAGGTCGGGTTCACGGTACATGGGTTTATTATTTGAAGAAACAAGTACAATATCATCAGCAAAGGGACGGTGTAGGTCAATCCGGTTGTAATTTTCTTCCGTAAATTCACCCGGGACAAAGTCATGATAAGGATTTTTCTTCATCAGCCCGGCATCTACCGCTTTATCAATTTCATTTTTTAATTCTTCAAGCGATCCGATGCATTTTTCTTCTCCATCTTCAGATTTCCAAATAGGCAGTGGCGTGCCCCAGTACCTTGACCGTGAGAGGTTCCAGTCAACCAAATTTTCGAGCCAGTTTTCGAACCTGCCTAATCCTGTGGATGCAGGTTGCCAATTGATGGTCCTGTTCAATTCAATAAGCCTTTCCTTCATGGCTGTTGTTTTGATAAACCATGAATCCAGCGGATAATAAAGAATGGGTTTGTCGGTACGCCAGCAATGCGGATAAGAGTGCTCGTATTTCTCAGTTTTAAACAGTTTATTTTCCTTCTTCAATTTAACCACCAGGTCAATATCCACACTTTCCTTTTTCATGGGGTCGTTATCATCGAGGTATTCCGATTTTACATACCTGCCTGCAAACTCACCCATTTCTTCAGTAAACTGCCCCTTTTTATTCACCAGCGTCAGGGCGCCTATACCGTTTTCACGGGCTACTTTCATGTCATCAGCACCAAAACTCGGTGCAATGTGGACAATACCTGTTCCCTCTTCCGTGGTAACAAAATCACCGGTAACCACTACAAATGCATCACCCTCTTCGGGTTGGGCATAGGGCAGTAACTGTTCGTACCTGATTCCTTTCAAATCCTGACCAACAAATTCCCCTTCTACACGGAATGGTACTTTTTTATCACCTTTCTGATAATCTTCAAATGCTAAACCTTTATTTTCCGGGGGAAAATATTTCCCGAGTAATTCTGAAGCAAGAACAACACTTACAGGCAATCCCGTATAGGGATTAAAAGTCCTGACCAGTGAATATTTTATTTTCTTCCCGACTGCGAGTGCTGTATTGGAAGGAAGTGTCCAGGGTGTTGTTGTCCAGGCAAGGAAATAAACATCTGCGTCTGTAGAATTGAATAGTATTTCCGATTCCTTATTTCTTATAATTTTAAATTGTGCGACACCTGTGGTATCCTTAACCGGCCTGTAACATCCGGGCTGATTCAGTTCGTGCGTACTCAATCCGGTACCTGCAGCCGGTGAATAAGGTTGAATTGTGTAGCCTTTGTAAAGCAGGCCTTTGTCGTACAACTGCCTGAGCAACCACCAGACCGATTCAATATATTTATTTTCAAAAGTGATATACGGATCGTCCAGGTTTAGCCAGTAACCCATGTCTTCTGTCAGCCTGTCCCAATGGCTTTTAAATTTTAATACATCTTTCCGGCAGGCTTTGTTGTATTCTTCAACTGATATTTTAGTCCCGATATCTTCCTTGGTTATTCCGAGGGCTTTTTCGACTGATATTTCAACCGGCAGGCCATGAGTATCACAGCCAGCTTTACGTTTTACCTGAAAGCCTTTCAATGTTTTATAGCGGCAAAAAATATCTTTCAGGGTACGGGAAAGCATATGATGTATGCCAGGCATTCCGTTAGCTGAGGGTGGGCCCTCGTAAAAAACAAAATGTTTTTGTCCTTCCCTTGTAGATATGCTTTTTTCAAAAGTGTTGTCACTTTTCCAGAAGTTTTTTACCTCCTCCTCAATGAGTTTATGATCGTAATTCCTGTATTCTCTGTATTCTGGCATGAAAAATTTTTTGCGCAAATATCATTAAAAATAATAAACCAGGAGTATTTATCGAGTCTGTCTGCCAGCTAAGCTACATGGCAATGTGCAGCACTTGAATATCATTGGTGTTTCTTATTTTTGCTTTATGAACCAGATAAGAATATTGACCATATTACTCATATCACTATTATTCCTGAGCTCTTGTAAAAATTCAACTGTTCCCAAACCCCGTGCTTTTTACCGTATTAATTTTCCTGAACATCAATACAAAACCTATGACAGCCTCTGCCCTTTTATTTGTGATATCCCTGTATATAGCAGGATGGTTAGGGACAAGACCAGATTTGCCGGGCCTTGCTGGCTCAACCTGGAGTACCTGCCTTTCAATGCCAAACTGCAACTGACTTATAAACCCATTGACAACCCGGATGAGCTCTATGAACTGGCCGAAGAAACAAGAGCTTTTGTCTATAAACACACGGTGAAAGCTGATGGAATCTCAGAAAAACTGATCAGGTTGAAAAATGGCACTTCGGGTATGTACTACGAAATAAGTGGTAATACGGCCAGCGCCATCCAGTTTTTCCTAACAGACTCTTCCAGCAATTTTATTCGCGGTGCCTTGTATTTTAATGTTAAAACCAATATTGACTCGCTCAGGCCTGTCATTAATTTCCTTAAAGCTGATATTGACCATAGTATTGCCACATTTGAATGGAAGTAATTTGATCCCATGGCCTATTTTCAAAACCTGCAAACCGAAATTGAATATCTGAAAGGAATAGGACCGGTACGAGCTGAGGTTTTAAAAAAGGAAATAAACATTTACCGGTTCGAAGACCTGCTCAACTATTTCCCTTTCCGGTATATCGATAAATCGAAGCTCAATAAAATTAAAGAAATCCACGACACGGACTCCTTTGTCCAGCTTAAAGGAAAAGTGAGGGCCATTAATGAAACCGGAGGCGGAAGGGGACGCAGACTTGTTGCCGAATTTTATGATGATACAGGCAGTGTTGAGCTCATTTGGTTTAAAGGTGTTAAATGGATCAAACAATACCTTTCGACACAAAAAACCTATCTTATTTTTGGGAAACCAACTGTTTACAAAAGTTTTTATACCATTGCCCATCCCGAAATGGAATTATTTGAAGGAAACAAGGACCAGAAACTTCAAAAAAAATTCCAGCCTGTTTACAGTACAACTGAAAAGCTGACTTCAAAAAACCTGGATAGTAAAGGAATTTCGAAATTAACCCGGAACCTGCTGGATAGTGTTATTGACCAGGTACATGAAATCCTTCCTGAACAAATTGTTAAGACTTTCAGGTTGTTACCCCGCCAGGAGGCTTACCGGCAAATTCACTATCCCGAATCGCAGGAAATGATGACAAGGGCAAGGAACAGGTTGAAATTTGAAGAACTATTTCTGGCCCAAACTGAAATACTTCAGATTAAAGTCATTCGCAACAGGCTTCGCAGGGGATTTGTAATGAGCAGGGTTGGTGATTTTTTCAATGGTTTTTACAAAAATGTTTTACCTTTTGAACTGACAGAAGCCCAGAAAAGGGTGATCAAAGAAATCAGAAAAGACCTGATCAGCGGAATGCAGATGAACCGGCTTCTTCAGGGCGATGTCGGAAGCGGTAAAACGATAGTAGCCCTGATGGCTATGTTGCTGGCCATCGACAATAAATGCCAGACCTGCATAATGGCTCCTACAGAAATACTGGCTCAACAGCATTTTCAAACCATTTCGAAAATGGTTGAGCCTTTAGGCCTTGAAATCAGCTTGCTGACAGGCACTACAAAAAAAAGTGTAAGGAAAGAAATTCAAGACGGGCTTGAAAGCGGCCGCTTGAATATCATAGTCAGTACCCATGCATTGATTGAGGATTGGGTAAAGTTCAATACACTTGGGCTGGTTGTGATTGATGAACAACATCGCTTTGGTGTTGCCCAGAGGGCACGGCTTTGGCAAAAAGGAAATCCTGTGCCGCATGTGCTCATTATGTCGGCAACACCCATTCCCCGTACCCTGGCCATGTCTTTTTACGGTGACCTGGATGTTTCGGTGATCGATGAAATGCCTCCAGGCAGGAAACCGGTCAAAACCTTCCACTTTTTTGAACAAAACAGATTGAAGCTTACCGGTTTTTTAAAGCAAAAAATTAAAGAAGGGCAGCAGGTTTATATCGTATACCCACTCATTGAAGAATCCGCCAAGCTGGATTACCAAAACCTGATGGATGGTTATGACAACATCGTCAGACAGTTTCCGTTACCGGAATTTCAGACCGGTATTGTTCATGGCAAAATGAAAGCGAGTGATAAGGAATTAACCATGCAACGGTTCAAAAACGGTGACCTGCATATCCTTGTTTCCACTACTGTAATCGAAGTGGGCGTGGATGTTCCAAATGCCTCGGTGATGGTGATCGAAAGTGCCGAAAGGTTCGGATTGTCACAATTGCACCAGCTCAGAGGCCGGGTAGGCCGGGGTGCCGACCAATCGTTCTGTTTCCTTGTCACCGGTGACAAGATCAGCCAGGAAGCCAAAGTCAGGATGGATACCATGGTTAAAAGTACCGATGGATTTAAAATTGCTGAAGTGGATTTACAGCTCCGCGGGCCGGGAGACTTGACGGGTACCCGCCAAAGCGGCATTATGGAATTCAGGCTTGCCAACCTGGCCACCGACCATAAAATATTACAGAATGCCCGTAGTGCAGCACAAAAAATTCTAAGCGAAGACCCTGATTTATCAAAACCCGAAAACAGGGAACTAAAAAGATATTTCAACAGCCGAAAAAACCAGGGAATGGTGTGGAGTGAGATTTCATGAAAGGGGGCTAATGTGTTTGCGACATGACTGGAACTTCATTGCTGCGATGAAATTGAATATATATTTTTACAGCACAGTGATAAAAACTATTATCCCTAACTTTGTTTTGCTCCTGTGGCAGGTTATTTGTCAATTACATGTCATTAAATTTTAGTAAGATGAAAAAGCTGATAACATTAATCTCATTTGTTGTATTTACCTGTTCAATAGCTTTTGCCCAGCATGTTCAGGGGAATGATGGTAAAACATATTACGATGCTGCCAAAACCAAACTGAAAGAGGTTTTTAACTATAAGCAGGTCACCATTTTCAGTGAAAAAGGGGACCACAGTATCGTGGGCACCGAGCAGAAAAAACACGGCCCATATTTTTACTATTATGAAAATGGGAAGATCAGGATCTCCGGCAATTACAAAGACGACCTCAAAACCGGTACCTGGAAGTATTTTGATGAAAACGGAAAGATGATAAAAACTGAAACCTACGAAAAAGGGAAACTTGTTCCTCAAAAAAAACCAAACCAATAGGCAACTAATCAACTAAAGTACCAACCTCAGGCTATTGAAAATCCTGGTAATCAGATTCAGTTCAATTGGGGACATTGTCCTCACAACTCCGGTTGTACGTTGTATTAAAAATCAAATCCCGGATTCAGAAATACATTATGCAACAAAAACAGACTATCATTCTCTCCTGGAAAACAATCCGGATATCAACCGCATTCATTTACTGGAGGAAAGCAATCTCCACAAGTTGATAAAGGAACTTCGACAGGAAAAATTTGACTTTGTGGTTGACCTGCACAGGAATATCAGGACATTCCTGATTAAAACAAAATTATTACGCCCATCAGCGACATTCCATAAGCTGAACCTTGAAAAATACCTGCTTGTTAACTTCCATCTTGACCGGTTACCTGACACTCATATTGTTAACCGTTATTTTGAAGCAGTAAAAAAACTCGGAGTAACCAACGATGGCAAAGGGCTTGATTATTACTTTCCCGAAAACTTCGAGGTCAATCATGTCAAAAAGTTTGGTATCCCCGAAACAGGTTTTGTGGTTGCAGGCCTGGGCGGAAAATTCTTTACCAAGAAGTATCCTGTTCCATCCTGGATTGAAGCGATCAATGCTTCAGGTAAACCTTTTGTCTTGCTGGGTGGTCAGGACGAAACTGAAGAAGCCAATCAAATTGCGGCCCGGACAAACGCTCATAACCTTGTGGGTAAAACCAGTCTCCATGAATCAGCATGGATCATTAAAAATGCCCACAAAGTTATCACCCATGATACCGGCTTGATGCATATTGCGGCCGCCTTCCGTAAAGAGATCATCAGTCTGTGGGGAAATACCGTTACGGCTTTTGGCATGTACCCCTATTACGGCAATGAAGATGTTAAGTCGGTGATCCTGGAAGTATCAGGGTTGAAATGCCGTCCCTGCTCAAAGCTGGGGCACAAAAAATGCCCCGAAGGGCATTTTGATTGTATGAACCGGATTGAACCCCGGCTTATAGTTGAAGCAATAGGCTAATGCCTATTTATCCTCATCTTTTTTATCCGGTTTTGATTTTGACTTGGGCTGTACCGATTTTGAAATGGAATCGCGCATATCTGTATCGGCAATGATGTTTTTATACTTGGTGTAATCCATAATACCCAGGTTGCCCTGACGGAATGCTTCGGATATGGCCAATGGGATCTGGGCTTCGGCCTCAATCACCTTGACCCTGGCCTGCTGAGCTTTGGCTTTTTGTTCCTGTTCTTCGGCCACAGCCATAGCACGCTTCTGTTCAGCTCTTGCCTGGGCAATTTTTTTGTCTGCCTCGGCCTGATCTGTTTGAAGCACAGCACCAATATTTTTACCTACATCTATGTCGGCAATATCAATGGACAGAATTTCGAAAGCAGTCCCGGAATCCAGTCCCTTCTGAAGTACCAGTTTCGAAATTTTATCCGGATTTTCAAGTACCGCTTTGTGGTCATTGGATGAACCAATGGAGGAAACAATACCTTCACCTACACGGGCAAGTATGGTTTCTTCACCGGCACCACCAACAAGCTGGTTTATGTTGGCCCTAACAGTTACCCTTGCTTTGGCAATTAGCTGGATACCGTCTTTGGCCATGGCAGCCACAGGCTTGGTGTCGATTACCCGTGGATTGACCGATAATTGTACAGCATCGAATACATCCCTGCCTGCCAGGTCTATAGCAGTGGCAAGTTGAAAGCCTAATGGAATATTCGCTTTATCAGCCGAAATAAGCGCTTTAATTACATTATTTACATTACCACCGGCCAGAAAGTGCGTCTCAATTTCATTGGATGTTACAGACAACCCGGCCTTGGTGGATGTGATCAGTGCGTTGACCACAACACCCGGAGGTACTTTCCGAATCCGCATCAGGATTAGCTGCAGGATGCTGATCTTGACACCTGAAAACACAGCCGTAATCCAGAGGTTTAACGGAATAAAATAAAGGAATAGTAGTAAAAACAGAAGTACTGCTACTACGGTAATAATTACACTTGTCATTTTCTGATTAGTTTAAATGTTGCTCAAAAGTAATTAATATTCATCCAACCGGACTATCATTTATCATATTTTTCTGGCATTGCCTCCCCCGGCTTCAACAACTTTAAAACTGATATAAAAATCTGTTCCTTCGCCCATTCTTGTTTCGAACCATATCTTACCATTTGAATTGTCAATAATCCGTTTTACAATGGCCAGGCCAAGCCCCATTCCTGATGTTTTTGTACTGAAATTAGGGGTAAATATTTTGTCATTCAAATCGGGCTCAATACCTTTCCCATTATCCGAGATTTTTATAATAATATCATCCCCTTTGTAAAATGAACTGACAACAATTCTTCCTTTTCTATTTTCAGGAATAGCCTGGATAGCATTTTTTATCAGGTTGTTAAACACCCTGGACAACAAACCTTCATCCCCGAGAATAATGGTGTTAGATGTAGCCGGTATATTTACTATTTCAACTGTTTTTGAATTAGCAAATAAAGCTACTATCTCTTCTAATACACTTTCAATCACCATTTCCTTGTTTTCGGGCAAAGGCAAGCGGGCAAAGCGGGAAAATTCTGAAGCTATCTGGTTCAGGTTGTCAATCCTGCTCATCAGTACATTGACTGTCTTTTTCATCCTTTCATCCATATCTGCAGATTTATCATCCCAGGCACGTAGTAATTGCTGCAACGAAAGCTTCATGGGTGTTAACGGGTTTTTAATCTCATGGGCCACCTGTTTGGCCATTTCTTTCCATGCAGCTTCCCTTTCAGTCTGAGCCAGTTTTTCCGCACTTTTTTCAACTGCTACAATCATCTTGTTATATTCCTTAATCAGTTTTCCGAGTTCGTCCCTTCCCGACCATTCAATAGGTTTATTGGCCGGCCCAAACCTCACATCACGCAAGTGGGAAATAATCAGATCCAGCGGTCGTATAAATGTGTTGGATATGGCAATGGATATAAATGACAGTGCTAAAAACAGGAATAAGTAAAGGTTTACCAATGTGTTGATCATCGAAGCGAGCTCTTTTTCAATCTCCCTTTCTTTGGCCAAATAAGGAATATTAACAAAATAGTTTATTAAATTTTCTTTATTCCTGATCAGTGAATAGGCCGAGAGGTATTTGATTTTACCGCCAATCTTTTCATTCTGGATCAGGTGAGAAGTTTGCTTTAACCTTAATTTGTAGAATGCCCCAGCATCCATTTTCCTCGAAATAATCTTTTGCTCGTAAACAGGCATTTGTGATGAGATAACCAGGTTTCCATCTGTATCAAATATGTTAATATCCGTTCTTGAAATGGCTGCCAATTCATCAATCAGTATTTTCAATTCCCCTTGGGTTTCATTATTCAGGACAAAACTATTGTTGCTAAAAAAAGTCGATATCCGGTCTGTAATTGAGTTTATTTCGGAGCTTAGTTCCCGGTAAACATTATCTTCAGAAAATTTCCTGCTGAACTTGAGGGATAAAATAGTTGTCACACCCAATGCAATAATGATAGCACCTAAAATGGTGATCTGCACTTTTGTTTTAAATGTCATGGCCCAGGGGGGCTTAACCCATTTTAAAAGAGTTTTTAACCTTCCAATGCGATAAATACCGGGATCATAAAACACGGAATAAAAAAACAAACTCAGGATTGAGGCAACAATAAACAAAAATGAAAACAGGGAGAATTTATAGAAATTACTTTCAACCTTTTTACTAACAAAAATGGTGACGTCATCATTCATTTTATAAACAAGATGATCGTAACCTCCGAGATCAAAATCAGTGTATTTACCTGTCTTAAACAATCCGGTTTCAAAGGCCAGAGAGTACGAAAAGTCACCACTCTGGTTTATCAGAATGTTATCATTGTAAATAGCATACGAATAATCCTTCCTGAAAGATGTTTTAATCTCATCAATTTTTATAAGCAATTCGGGATAAACACTTTGTTCAAAAAATGCCTTTTGCTTTAATTCAATAATCAAAATTCCCTTTTTACCAATAGCATCACCAACTTGTAATTCAATGATGTAGTAAGGTGCTCCATCATAGCTTAAGATATAATATATTGAGGGGTCTGTAGTCAGCTTTTCCGCATCCTTCGTTAATTCTGAATAATAAGCTAATGGAAAACGTGTGTTACTTTTAAACGGGAATCCGGTTTCATCATACGACTGCAATTCAATATTGTATTTGATAAAATATCCCTTGAAATACAATTGTTCAATCCGTTTCTTTAAAAGGGACTTTGAGATCAGCGGATTCGAAAAATAACTACTTATGTAAGAATCATTTTGAATGGATTTTACCGTTTTTCTTAACAGCTTCTCCCCTTCCTGATCCCTGTTTGTAACAATGGCTCCCGTCATATGCCTCATATTGGCCTCATCTTTTGCCTTGTTACTGTCGGAAATTTCGTAAGCCAAAAATGCCGAACAGATCAGGATGATTAAAAATACATGGCGAAGTAAAATTTTTTCTTTATCAGAAATCCGGATAAAAACCACCCAAATGATAAAACCAAATATCAACGGGATGACCTTATTCATTTCAAAATTCAACGGAATGATATAAACGATGGCTGCAGACAGGATATAGAGTGGTACAAAATAAACTAACCTGATATTTTTATTGATAACTGAAACCAGGTAAATAAACCTGATAAAGATAAATGTTAGCAACAGCATAACGCCAAAATCCAGGAAGGAATAAACATTCATCTGAAACAAATCCTGCATGTTAACGACAATCTTACTATCTATTACCAGGGAACGGATGATCATGAAAAGAAATACCGATAACAATGCGGACGTGAAAATCAAGACTATAAATATCGGCAGAGCCAGATTTTGCCTCTTTGATAATTTTATCCGCCTGGCATTGACAAAACCTGAAATCCAGAACAACAGAAGGCTAAAGATTAAAACATCTCCGAATGAAGAAAAAAGAACGGAGAAACCATAAATAACCGGGTTGAATAAATCATTGTCAAATATGCTCGATGGAAAATGAAATACTTTCCAGCCCAGAACTGTAAATACAACAGTTGCTGTAATAACAGAAAGCGACCATCCTGTATTTTTATTATGTCATAATGTGGACACAAGTTGTCGAAGTGAACTAAAAAAGAGTAGCATTCG
>CAZVAY010000075.1:0-10232 GCA_964625265.1 uncultured Sphingobacteriales bacterium
GGGTCGGGACGACCAACTTTTTTCTCTCAATAAAAAGACTGATCCTTTCGTCCCAAACCCCTTTGGCTCCCCCTGCTGGATCCCGAAGCATCGGGACGACCAACTTTTTTCTCTCAATAAAAAGACTGATCCTTTCGTCCCAGCTTTTTTCCTGCTCCCCCTGCTGGACTTGAACCAGCGACCCTCTGATTAACAGTCAGATGCTCTAACCAACTGAGCTAAGGAGGAATATTTTATTGCGTTTTCGCGGAGCAAATTTATGTTTTTTTAAAATTGTGCAAAATATTTAGTGAATATTTTCCTACTATTTCTACAAATAAAAGGCCTGCGTGTTAGACCGGTCTCAGAGTCTGAATGAATTACGCAGGCCTTGCAGAATTATTTTTATTGAACCAGAGACATTGATTTGTTCAAATAGATTAAATTACAACAGGTTGACTGTCATTCCAAAATTCATATAAATTGCCATTTTGCTAGGGCTTACCCCCGGCCTGCTGCCAAACTCCGTTCTGGAATTAAATGTTATTGTTCTTGCAACGCTCCAGTAAAACGCATAACCCATCCTCCAACCAAAATTCTTTTTTACGGAATTTGCATTTGTCAGGTTGATTACAGGGGCATGCATAATATCAAAATAAAAATCAAGATACTTTTGCATTCGGCTTGTTTTCCATCCTTCCGCTTTCAATATAATATTTGCATAATTCACCCAGGAAATTCCTGCATAATAACCAACCATATTAAGATCATAATCATTAAAACCTCTTTCGTATGGTGTCCTGCAGTAATACAACCCAAATCTGCCTAACATTTCATTTCGTTTTGTCCCTTTCGCATTAATTGAATATACATAATTCCCGCTTTCACCCAACCTTACCTGAACAGGTTTATATTTATCTCCTGAAAGCAAAATATAGCCTGCTCCTCCCTCAAAATAGTTAAATACATTTGTTTTGCCATTGGCATTAGTTGTTGACGATGAATTTAAATACCCCCCATGATCCCACCGGCCGGTAAAATTTAATTTGTCCATAAACCTGTACCTGGCTTCCAGGCCATAACCCATATTAACATTAACATCCATCCATGCATCCACATACCAGGGATTGAGTGAAATAGATAAAGGATGGGTTTCATCCGGATCATCCAGCAGTACTTTGTAATTGACAGTTTCCTGTGCGGATAATTGTATGATCCAAATACAACTTAATACAGCTAATGCTACGAGTTTCCGTAATTCCTTGTTTAAAACAAAAGTTTTCATGACTCTGAGTTTAATAATTAAAAATGTTTGCATTTCAAAGATGCTTTTTAATCCAGATATAAACATTAAGCCATTACCCTTAAAATCAATACGTGATTTACGCTATTTTAATACTTAATTACAGAGCCCGGTTCGGATAGCAAACCGCGTCAACTGAACGACATTGTTAAGATCAAGTTTAGCCATGATATTTGTCCTGTGTGTATCTACGGTACGATGGCTAATGAATAATTGAGCAGCTATCTCCTTGTTGGAAAATCCCTCACAAATTAATTTTAAAATATCTCTTTCCCTTTCAGTTAATAACGAAAGTTTTTCAAAATCTGAATTCGAGTCAGGTGTCGCATCATTTTTATCTGCTAATGACAACACTACATCCTGGCTAAAATATTTTTTCCCTTTGATTATGGATCTAATGGCGTTGAGAAAATCCTCTTTATCATCATTTTTCGAAACATAACCATCAATTCCCTGGTCAATCAGTTTTTTTATGAGCCCATAATCCTTGTGCATACTTAATATGATAACTTTTGTTTCCGGTGATTTTTTTTTGATAAGGCTGCAAGCTTCAAAGCCGTTTAAACCGGGCATTTCAATATCTGATATCACAAGATCCGGTTTAAGGATATCAAATTTTTGCAATAACTCTTTACCATCAGATACTTTTATAATAGATTCTATTTCATCAATTTCAGAAAGGAACGAAGAGATCCCGTCTGATACCACCTGGTGGTCATCTGCAATAATTACACTGATCTTAGCCATTATTTTCAATTTTTTCAAGAACAATCCGGCAGGTTGCCCTTGTTCCGGAACCAGTATTATTTTCAATGATAAAATCACCATTGTAGACCTTTAACCTGTTTTCAATGTTCAATAAACCAATTCCCTTCTTATCCTTTTTTATTTTTATACCTTTTCCATTGTCTTCCACAATTAGAATGATTTTATTATTTCTATTTAATAATTGGACACCTACTTTGGTTGCGTTTGCATGTTTAATTATGTTGTTAATTAACTCCTGGCATATTCTGAACAGGGTCAGTTCAATTTCCGGAACCAACCGGTTTTCAAATCCAATATGATCAAATTCAAACTCCATTTCGGATGCTTCGAAACATTGTTTCAGCATATCTCCCAATGCAGGCACCAGCCCAAATCGCTCAAGTGAGAATGGCATCATCTGGTGTGAAATATTTCTGACATCATTTCCTGTGGCTTCTACCTGATGATTCAATGCACTTAGTTCATCAGGAGATAACTTTGCCCCCATCTTTTGCAAATTCATTTTAAGTGCAGTTATTTGCTGGCTTACACCGTCATGCAGGTCTTTGGCAATCCTGATCCTTTCTTTTTCAGTCGCCTCAATTATCGCTTTGATACCCCTTTCCCTCTCTTCAATAATTGCTTTATCTTTCAATTCCTTTTGCTTTGATTCTTTTCTTATGAAAACAATCAGGATCATTAATATCGATATTAATGATATTGAACTGACACCTCCTATCAACCAGTTTCTCCGGTTTAATTTTAACTTCTGGTTTGCAATTTGTAACTCATTTTCAGCCTCATTTTTTTTAATCTCGGCAATAGCTTTGTCCTTTTTTTCCAGGTTGTACTGAGCCTGAACCTCTGCAATAGCTCGTTCTCTTTCCATTTGATATATGCTGTCCTTTGCCGAATTTGATATTTTAAGCAATCGATAAGCTTTCCGGAAATCCCCCAGCCTGTAATATGATTTTGCTTTATTTGCCAGTAATTTATATTTCAGTTTATCAAAATGATATTTTTCTGCCATGGCCCATGCAGAATCGGTATATATCAGCGCAAACTTTTCATTTTTCAGGTCATGGTATAAACTGCCTATATTCAAATATGTTGAAGTAGCATTGTAATAATTCTCAACTGCCAGGTGCTGCCTGATGGATTTATTCAGATAATAAAATGCAGAATCATAATTTTTTAATGTAAACAAACTTATTCCAATATCAGCATAAGCCTTGCCCAGGCCATACAAGTCATTGATCTGCTTCTTCACCTGAATTGCCCGTTGTAAATAAATGATACTTGAATCAACTTTGTTCAAATCTTCAAGGACGAGGCCGATATTCGTCAGTGAAGCCCCGATTCCGTATGTATCACCTATTTGTTTTCTAATCTGAAGAGCTTTCATTTGGGTATTATAGGATTTCATATACCTTTTCTGGTCGTAATAAACCAGCCCTATGTTGTTATAATTACTGGCAACCATTCTGAGGTTATTAATTTCCTCTGCGATTCGAATTGATTTTGTAAAGTTTTCAATGGCTTTGTCCAACTCCCCTTTGTTCCAGTAAATCAAGCCGTAATTATTATAAACGCTGGAAATAGTTATTGAATCCCTGGCTTTTAAGGCAAACTTTAAGGCTTTATTGTAATAAACTAAAGCACTATCCCACTGCGAAATAACATCTTTGACAATACCCAGCCTGTTGTATGCTTTACCAATTATTTTGTCACTTTTTAACTGTTTCCCAATAGCCAGGGCCCATTGCCCATAATACCAGGCTGTATCTGAGTTAGAATAACACAGGTGAAAACAAAGATTACTTGCTATTTCGGCTTTTACTTCCGGTTGCAAATCTTCAAGCAATAATCTCTGTAAACTATCTATCTGTCCATTTTGCGCAAATAGATTTATTGAAATACTGAGAAAAAAGATTACAAAAAGATCAATCTTTATGACCACCAATATATTATTATTTAGACCAGCCTAAACAAAAATACTAAAAACAAACTTATCATTTGTACAAATATTGGTTTTTTAAATTCTGCCCGGTATTTCATGGAATGATCAAAACCCAAAATTGATCCTAAAATTCAAAGTATTTGTTTTCCCCTGGTAGTAAGCAGGCGTGTATTTATCCAGGGTTACCTGGTCTTTGGCTGTTACATTAGATATGTTGTAGCCTAATGATACAAAAGCATCATGAAACAACTCATATTCAATCTGGAATCCCAGTAACTGTGATTGCCACTCCACTGCTGTCATAAATTTTTTCCCGCCAACCGTATAGTTTGGGTCATTTCGAATATCAGGATAATCAGGCCCCTTCTGGTCTAAAATAAACTCCGATTTGAACCGAAGCTTATACATGGGTTTGTATTGTAAGGCCAGGTAGAGTTGCTGTGAATTGTCTTGCAGATAAAATCCCAGGTTGTAATTATTGGACGCAAATGTTGATGTAGGGTAATAGTGTTTATAAACCATCGGGTTTACGCGTGAATATTCAGTAGTTAGTACTAGGTTATTAACCGGAAAATTAGATAACCTGGCTCCTGCCTTGTAAGCAAACCAGTTTGAATGTTTAGCCGGGTCCCAGATATTTCCAAAATTCACTTCATCTACATAAAAAGTCCCGTACAAGTGCAGGTGTTTAATATTTCTGCTGCTTATATTCATAAATATCTGGGCATTGTTCTCGTTGCTTGCAGCAATGGTATGTTCTACCGATTTGAACAAAATAAAAGGGATCAGGTAAGCCGGCTGTGGATACCTGTTGGAGTATATCATGGAATTGCCCATTGAAGCAAAAAATTTGGGAAATAATCTAACCGTATACATATTGGCAGCCAGAAATTTAGGATAGAATTCCTGTCGTACCACACCGGGTGCCAATACCGCAATACTGTTCGAATCTACGACACCCGAAACCAGCCAGGCATGGATGTAATGAAACGAAAGCCACTTTGCCGGCTTCAGGTTTAGTGACAGATAGGGTATTGTAGGTATTCTTCCACTGAAAATGACACTATGGTTATAACCGTCTCCCCATGAAAAATGATCTTTCATGAAGCTGATACTGCCCCAGGACCATCCGTAGCTGGCGCCACCACGCATATCTGAAAAGTCGGAGCCACTTTTATTGTCTATGCCCGGAAATGAATTCAGGTAAGCCGGAGACCTGACTCCAAGAGATTCCCTGTTATCGCGGAAACTCACATAAACACCCCAGTGCCTGTCAATATAGCCATAACCTTCGAGTCCATTCCAATAGTGGTGATAGCTACCTTTTTGATTTTGGTAAAAACTTCCTCCACCAATTGGATTGATCCATGCATTAAACAATTTATCTCTGTAGTAAAATAAATCAGCACGCTGAGGGTGTTCCTTCCTGAGTTCTCTTATTCTTTTTAAGAGGTTATCCGTAGTTTCATTCTCATCAATATCTTTCCTAAAATCTTTCCAATAAAAATCCAACTGCTTTTGCATCCTGGGATTCAATTCCTGCTTCAGGTTCAAAGCTTCTTTCAGAAGATTGGAAATCTCTTTCCTGGAGTACGGTTTGATACAATCCTGAATCTCTATAACACATTCATTGGCCAGTTCATCCAGAAAATCATAAATACCCTTGTTGTCATAGTTTGCAGGAAGCTGTTGCGAAAAACCACTAAAAGGATACCAACATATAACAACAAATAAGATAAAATAACAGATGCCCCTTTTCGAAATTTTTTCCATGTTCAAAGATATATGTTTTTGTCGATCCAGTAAGTCACCTAGTCTCAGATAAAATCTCCTCAGTTTCAGTCTAAAATTGTATTATGAAAAGAACTCCCTAACACAACCTGTTACATACTCTACCATTTCATCGGTCATTTCAGGATAAATAGGTAAGCTTAACATTCTGTCCTGATTTAAACTTGCAACAGGAAAATCCTGAGGCTGATGACCCAGGTATTGATATGCTTTAAGATTGGGCAGTGCGATAGGATAATGAATACCAGTCTGAATACCTTTTTTAGCTAAATATGCTTTCAGTTCATCCCTTTTTTTTGTCCGGATCACATACAAATGCCAGACTGCTGAAGCTCCGGATGTTACTTCGGGAAGTATAACCTCATCCAATCCCCCAAGCAATTTCCTATACAATGCTGCTACTCCTTGCCTTCTTGTCGTCCATTCTTTCAGATACTTTAGCTTTACATGGAGAATGGCTCCCTGCAGACCATCCATTCTGCTATTCGAACCTTCAAATTCATGGTCATATTTACCTACCCTGCCATGATTGGCATACATCCTTGCATATTTTGCAATTTTATAGTCATTGGTTACTATAGCACCTGCATCCCCATAGGCACCCAAATTTTTTCCGGGGTAAAAAGAGAATGTTGCTGCATGTCCGAATGTACCGGTCTTCCTGCCTTTGTAGTCAGCCAGGTGGGCTTGTGCACTGTCCTCAATTACAACCAAATTGTGATTTGCAGCTATTTCCAATATTTCATCCATATCAGCAGGATTGCCATAAAGATGAACCGGTATTATTGCTTTTGTTTTTTTCGTAATTTTTGATTCAATCTCACAGGTATCAATACTCATGGTGTCAGGCATGCAATCAACAAAAACTACGCTGGCCCCAACTCTTGTAACAGCTTCGGAAGTGGCTATAAAAGAATTGGCCACCGTAATAACTTCATCTCCAGGCCCTACTTGAAAAGCTCTTAGTGCGATTTCCAATGCATCCGTACCATTTGCCACTGAAACACAATGTTTAACACCCATTGCATTAGCAAATGTTGCTTCGAATTCTTCAACAAATTCACCTCTGATAAAGGCATTATCCTGAATAACACTTTTCAGGGCTTCATCAATTTCATCTTTAATGGACAGATACTGGGCTTTCAAATTTAAAAATGGTACTTGCATGCTATAGGATTAAAGAGGCCTCAATTTAACAGCCGGATTACCGGCATAAATACCCGGTTCATAAATATCTTTGGTAACAACAGACCCGGCTCCAATGACAACATGGTCACAAATTGAAACAGGTAAAACCGTAGCATTGGTACCAATGGAGACGTTGTTCCCAATAACAGTTTTTTTCCACTTTTGCTTTTCTCCTCCTGCAGGTTTACCATTTTCAAATACATCATTGATAAACATTGCTCCATGAGAAATAAAACAATCATCCCCAATAGTAACCAACTCGCAGATAAAAGAATGGGATTGAATTTTACACCTCTTGCCAATTTGTACATCTTTTTGAATTTCAACAAAAGGCCCTACAAAGCACCCATCTCCAATTTTGCAACCATATATATTCACCGGATCAATAAGGGTAATATCCTTCCCAAATTCTACATCCACAATTCCAATTTTTTTTATATCAGGTTTCATTTTCCCGGTTACTTTGCACTTTGATAAATTTTTTCAATGATCTCAACAGTTTTCAATCCTTCAAAGGCATTGGTAGCGATAACGCCTCCATTTTGAAGGACATCAATCACATTCTGGTAAACTTTATCATGGTTCGACATGCTGCCAACATACTGGCCATAATTGTTGGGTGGATTCCCCTGAGGAAGGTCTTTTATTTCATATCCATCGATATCCTGATACTCAAGTTCATTCAGGTATTGCCCTCCTATTTTCACAGTTCCATGTTCACCAAATATCGTTAAAGAACCTTCCATGTTTTTCGAGAAGCTATTGACTGTGTAGTTTATTGAACCTATTGCACCATTATAAAACTTCAGTGAAACGACACCTGTGTCCTCAAAGTCAATAATCCCCTGATGTTTAAAATTGGAAGTATACGAAGATAAAATTTTAATATCTCCAATCATCCAAAACAACAAATCAATAAAGTGGCTGAACTGCGTAAATAACGTCCCTCCGTCCAGGGTTTTTTCCCCTTTCCAATCAGACTCCTGGTAATACTGATCATTCCTGTTCCAGAAACAATTTAACTGGACACTGTATATCTTTCCCAAAACTCCCCTTTCAATAAGTTCTTTTACCTTGGCTACCGGGGGGTTGAACCTGTTTTGTTTGACAATGAATAATCTTTTATTGGCACGTTCAGCAGCCTGGATCATCCGCCCGCAATCATAAGTGTTGGTGGCCATTGGTTTTTCACATAATACGTGCAGGCCGGCCTCCAGCCCCATAATTGTATGCTCTGCATGTAAACCATTTGGTGTACAAACTGACAGGACATCTGCTTTTACATTCTTAAGTAAATCTTCTATATTATCAAAAGCCGGCACCTTATATTCACCAGCCAGTTTATCAATCTTTTCGCGATCTATATCACATACCCCGGCCAGCTCCGCCAGATTGTGAATATGCTTAGCATGTCTCTGGGCTATCCGGCCACAACCTACAATGGCAAATTTTGGTTTACTCATTATTCTATTTTACTACAAAGATAATCATACCTTGTTAACAGGGTTCGGGAAGGAATTGGCATTGACAAGATTTTATTTACTCCTTGCTTTTTTAATGATTATGTTATAAAAAGCTTTGAAGAAGTACCTGATGTCAGTGTTAAAAGGATGTTTTTCAAATGAATCAAGATATCTTTCTTCAGAATCCATGATTTCTTCCAATGTCTTTGGCAGATCAGCATAATAAGGTGGAACAAGGCCCGGTTTGTATTGAGTCCTTCTAACCCTAAGATCATCCCTATATAAGCTCAAAAAGTGCCTGCTTAACGGCCGTACACCCACTAGTTTCAGGTCACCTTTAAACCAATTGATAAACATGGGTAGTTCGTCCAGCCAAAAACGTCTGAAAAACCTGCCGGCTGTTGTGACCCTGAAATCCCTGTCAAACTTTCCACCTACTCCAAGGCTATTTCTTTCATAAATATATTCCTGTAAATATTCAGAATAGGGATACATAGTCCTGAATTTATAAACAAAGATTTCTTTCCCATCCTTTCCAATTCTTTTCATTTTAAAAAGTGGGCCATAAGATGGATTAAAGTCAAAAGCCGGTGTCGTGGTTTTTTTAAAAACAAAATAAAGTAACCCATTAATAACTGAATCGTGAATATATTCGAATCCACATGAATAAAGCCTCCCAAATGCTTCCTGTTTTGAAATAACCCTGTTAACTCCCCGATTTAGGAAAAAATAGATATTTCTTGTGATCAATAATTTGGGAATAACCCGTTTATAAATAAAATCTACAAAATATAATACCTGCCTGATTACTGGAGGAAATTTGAGAAATATCCTTTTCTTTCTCAGGTTTTTTGTCTCAACCCAACCGATAAAAACCCCATTTACCGGGAGTTTTTTATTTACCGATTCAAAAAACTTATTGATCCTTTTTATATCATTAATTCGTCTAAGATTAATAATATATTTATAATAGTTGTCAGGCTGTTTATCAATGTTGAATTTCGTTGTTGTCGAAAAAATAGCATAATTGAACTGATCAAGATCAATATAACCTGATATAAAATCATATACTTTTTCTCCGGATTCCTCAACAACAAGTTTCCTGTTTATTTCTCCATACGGATAGTCATCTGGGAAATATTTTATCCCTGGCTTTTTTACTTCCTCTTCAACTTCTTCAACATGTTGCGATGACAGGAATTCAATTTTCTTATCGATTGCATCCGCATCAAGGGTTATTTTTTTATTATAAACATAAAATAAAACAGCAACGGCTTCAAGTGTTACAGCAAATATAAATGTTCCGAAAACAATCAACCTGGAGTATTCCGAAAAGTGAATAAGCAACAAGACAATAGCAATGATAGCCAGGATGAAAAAATTGCTTATAAAAACAGGTTTAAGAGCAACTACAAAGCCTGTGGTTTTTTTAATATCATATTTTTTTGATAACCAGGATATAAGAAGCCAACAAACAAGAAAAACTAAAAAATATTTCCAGTAATTTGGCAATACCTGTGCTTTTGTTGCAGGTTTGATCCAGGCAGCAATCAGGAATGCAATGCATACAAAAACCAGATCAATAATTGTAAAATAAAGTTTTCTTTTATTCATAGCTCGCGCAATCCTGAATTACAAAACTAAAGAAATTAAATCAGGTTAATTGATTAAATTGAATAATCAAGCGGAGAGAGGGTGAAGACGTGAAAAGGTGAAGACGAGAGAGGGTGAAGACGAGAAAAGGCGAAGACGAGAGCGGAAGAAGATGTGAAAAGACGACGCAGAGTGCACGTGCTTCACC
>CAZVAY010000076.1:0-10158 GCA_964625265.1 uncultured Sphingobacteriales bacterium
GTGGCGTGTATCCACCTGGAATACATTAACATAATTAACTGTTGCCTGGGTGGGTTCGTAAATACTGATATCATCAAGAAAAACATCGGCTCCATCGTCATCGGCCCAGTCAACACCCAATATTCTTATCCAGACAAACCTCTGCCCTGCATAGGCGGATAAATCGATGTAGGCGATTTCCCAATCATCATACGGAAAATTATCCAGGGTCAACAATGGGGATGACCAGGTTTGTTTTGCGTCTGTTGATACCTGTACCTGTATGGTACCCTCGTAGTCACCATCCAGCATGTACCAGAAATCCATAAATACCCTTTTGCCGGCAAAGCTGCTCAGGTCAAAAACCCCGCTTTCGATGTAGGCTTCTTCGTAAATACAATTATCAGCTTCATGGTACATAAAATTACCGTTCCTACCCGGTGAATGGTCATAACCGTCAACATAATAGCCTGATATCGATTGAGTAGGTGCCCAGTCCGATTGATCGTAATTGACATTTTGCCAGAAACCGGCCAGGTTATAATTACCGTAGCACTGAGGGCTGGCAACAGGTGTTTCTCCACCAAAAGTTTCCAAATAAGGATAGGTGGTTATCTTGTTAGGATAAACGACAAACTCATCTGCCCCGATATCGGGATAATTGTTATTTCGATTTTCATTGTCAATATCTGTGTTCACTCCGTTAACAAATACTCCAGCACTGTCGAATAATACATTTTCCAGGTGAAGGTCAGAAGTATCGGAATAAAATTGCGGAATTGTGGACAAGGAATTTGCATCCTGCGAGTTCAGGCTTTGCAGAGAAGTTAAAGATGTAGCAGAAGAGGTACCCCATTTTGCCAATATTGTACCGGTGGAATAATAATCGTTGTAATCACAATATACACCACTTGTATTACCGGCATTTAATGTCAGTCCCTGGGCAAAATTGGCGAATATATTGTTTTTGATCGACAGCGAAGTAGATGCTGCATCAAAATAAATACAATTATAATTGACATACGAGGCATAACTGATGCAGATACTGTTATAAAAAGCAACAACAGATGAACATGACTGAAAGTAGATACCATTGCCGACAACCTGCGGGTTTGAGTTGATAATAAAGTTATTGGCTACCACGCCCATATTATCATTGACAGTATCCCCCATACAGTTGTACAAATGAATGAGATGCTGCCCGCCCACATTGATCTCGTTCTTCTCAATGACAAAACCGTTAAAGACCTGTTCAAAATTTACAGCTTTATAATAGGTATTGGGACTGTAAGAGCGGAACGTATTTGATGAAACAACAGGGGCATCAAAATACATGAGGTATATGCCCTGCTTATATTGATTCACAAAGCTATTTCCATTTATAGAAAGGCTTTTTTCAGGATTTGTAAAATGCGCCCCAAACATATAAATAGCATAGGAACCATAATAGAATTTATTATTTGAAAATGTTAATCCCGAATCATTGCTCGCTGTTCCGACATCAGAATAGATCAATGCATTGAACGAAGTGAGTGAAGAACTATTGTAGCCCAATATCTTATTCCCTTCCAATGTTACACCTTTGGCACCATTGTATATATCAATAACACGGCTATAGGTTGTACCGGATGCTTTAATAGTTAAATTTTTAAATTTTACAAAATCACTACTGTCAAATTTAACAACGTAATTGGCACTGGATTGAGTTGCCGTATAGCTTAATACAACATCATCCGGATTACCGGTTGAAGATTCAAAGGTTACGGTTCTATCTGGGCTGGCCCCTGGTATTTCAGTGATATACAATTGTTCATTATAAACACCCGGTAATGCTTTAATCACCACATTAAAATCAACACCCAGTGTTTCCAGTGAATCAATGGCCTGTCCAAAACTGGTAAAATCCCCGGCACCGCTGGTGTCAATCACATAAGTACCGGCCATCCTTGTGATTTCGTATTCATCCGCACCGATATCAGGAGTGGATGTATTCCTTATGTCTCCATCAATATCTTCGGTTATACCTATCCAGGTGCCCTTGTTACCATAGTCGTTGCTGGTAATATGCAAATCTGTTGAGGAAGCAAAAGCCGGATCTACATCACCAATTGAGTTGACATCGTGCCCTGCGGCCAGATAGGATGATGAGGAAGCTTTAAATGAGGCAAAGCTGGTATAATTGGCACCGTTGTAGAAAGTATAATAGGGGTTTGAACTTGAATAATAATGGTTGTAGTTGCAGCTATTGCCAGATCCGCCAGAATAACTAATAAGTAATTGGCTGGCTGACCCGGCCAGGATGTTATTGTAAACCCTGCTATAATAGCTATAGTACAGATAAACATCTGCATACTGATAATAGGAAGAACTACTTGCCAGGTTTATCGAGTTGTGATAAATTTCCACTTTATAAGCCCGATAAACATATATACCACGCTGATAAGGGGTTGAGGATTGACTGTAAATAAAATTATTATAAATGTTGGAAGTGTCTGATTGAGAATAGTAGTTTTCGTAGTTAAGATATATACCAATTACCAAAGTCTGGATATCATTATTTGCTATCTCGTTTTTAGCACAATATCGCAAATAGATATTAATTTCATTGGAAGTTGGATTTCGGAATGTATTGTTATTAATAGAAAGGCCTTTTTGGTACCAACCATAAATTCCTCTGGTTTCCTGGCCATCAAAATAACAGTTTTTAACCGTATTTCCCAGGTTTAATGTCGATGTGTTAGTTCCCAATAAATACACCCCATAATAACCTTTTGAAAAACTACAGTTGGAAACAGTCAGGTAATTGGCATTGTTGCCATATGCCATATAGTTTTCCGAATATGATGAAACCAAGCCCCAAAACTCAGAACCCAAAGCGTTTGGGCTTGTAAAAGTAAAATCACAACTATCAAAAACAACTGAATCACAACTACCGTATGGTGCATCATTCATAAGGATTGCCCCACAACCTGCATTTACCCCTGTACCTTGAATTTTCAGATTTTTAAAGGTGATATAATCCGCACCCTGCAAAACAATTGTGGCTCTTGAAGAAGAAGTGTTACCGGCAAATTGAACTGTTGTAGTATTTTTATTAAGGCCATCAAAAGTGATATTGTTAACTGCACTTGCCCCGGAAATTCCGGGAATGACTACACGTTCGGTGTAGGTTCCGGCATTAATGTTGAATTTCACCGGCCCTGAAACGCCATAGGTTTGCAGATCCGAAACAGCAGTAGCTAAAGTACTGTAATTCGCGCCTGTTCCCCCAATTGTATAGGTTCCTGACAAACTACCTGTGCCTGAATTCCCGGCTTTTACAGGAAATGACATAAAAACTAATAACCATATTGACAGGGTAGGCAAGGCGAGCGCTTTCCTCAATTTATATCGTGAAGTTGATCTGGTCATCTTTCTTCTATTTAGAGAGTTGAATAACATAAACTAATTACTGACAAGGTTAAAGTTGCATGATCTTAACAAAATGAACCTTTTTATCAATCGTTAGTTTCAGGAAATAGAACCCTTCCGCCCTGTTTCCGGATGAACCGGTAAATTTGTAATTATAGACTCCCGGTTGTTGGTGTTCACTTGCCAGTGTAGCCAGTTTTTTACCAACCATATCAAAAACTTCGGCCTGTACATCAGCCTCAGCGTTCAACTCATAGTAAATATTGGTATAATTATCAAACGGGTTTGGAAATACTTTAACCAGTGTTGCTTTTGATTTTGGCTCTGGAATGGATGACTTTTTACCATTTTGTATCAAGGTGAGCACAAGGTCATTCACATCCTGGCCTGAGACGGTTATTGTGGCTGAGCGTTCATAATCATCTGTATTTTCTGAAGTGGCAACTGCTACTATTGTATTATCCTTATAATTCTTAAAAATTTTCACCCAGGTTGGGTCGGATACTACAGCATCCCAGTTGACGACATTGGTATACAAATTAAACCTGGCTACTGCCCCTGAATCAAGTTCGACAGTTTGTACAAGTGGTGATGCATTCAGGTAAGCCAATGATGTAGCACTGTAATCTTTCAGGTTTGAAATCGACTGGCTGAAAGGCCCTGAAGTAGTGGTGGCTCTTATAATGGCCGGATAACAACTATCCGGATTTACGACAGAAACCTGGTAGAAAAGTACAACGCCCTGGGGTGGGTTCAGGTCCGAATAGCTGGTCAGGTTATTCTGGATGGAATCGATAAGGATAAGACTGTCTGGTTTAGTTCCCCTGTAAATATTGTACGAACTGAATTCAAATCCCTCATAATGATCCCAAATCAGGTTATTTTCCTTACCAATACCCTTATTTACTGTCAGGTGCATGGTTTTGTGATACGGGCTTACGGGAGATTCTACCCCACAGGTATCAAGGGAAGAGATTTTATAACGGTCGGCTTTTACTGCCGGGTTGGAGTTAGTGTCAATAAATACAGAAAGTGCATTATAAGGAAGAGCTCCAATTTTAATGTATTCTCCTGATTTTGTTGTTTCCTTATATATATAATAAGAGTCAATTAAACTGGTATTTTCTCTTTCCCAGATAATCAGGTTCCGGTTAGTTGATGTATCTACGGTCACCATGCATATTTCAGGATACTGGGTAATGGATGCATTTACCTTGTAAGGTTCAGATGTTACTATACAGCCATACTTATCCATCACAGTAACAGTATAATCACCTGATTGCTTGACCCATATTTCCCTTGTGGTATCCTCAGTGGACCATTCGTAGAAAGAATAAACATTGGTATACAATTTCAGGCTATCACTGGAACAGGGTTCTATCACACCCTCAGCATATATTTTGGGTAAATTGATCGGGTAATGGGTTAATGAGAATATACTGGATGCTTTGGAACAGAATGAATTGCTGATAAACACCCTGTAGTCCCCAAACTTCTTAGCCCATAGAGAACCAGAATCGGCTCCGCTGATCAAACTACCGTTGTAGGTCCAGAGGTAGGAAAGTCCCTGGCTCGTATCAACAGTCATGAGCAACAGGCTGTCGTCATGACAAATAACAGGGTTGCCACTGAAAACAATGGATGCATCAATCGGACATGGGCTCAGAGTGGTTGCTGAATCAGCCGGTATTGTCGGTACCGACCTGTAATAATAGGTTCTCGAACTGGATCCATCCCAGTTGTAAGGAATGATGTAAAAATAATACTTGGTACCTGCGTTGAGGTTGGTGATATTCACTCTCACCTTATTGGAGTCATTTACAACAGCCGAAACAATACCATTACCAATAGATGCACCCACTGAATATGAGCGGGCATTTTCGGGTTTACCCATCCAGGCAGAACCCTGTGTTTGAACGATGATATATCCTTTACCATCCACGATTGATTTAAAAGGTGAAAATTGCAGGTCAATCTGTGTGGTGGAAAATGTTTTGGCATCAAACAGTGAAGGATAATTTCCGGGCATAACAGCCAGGGTATAGAAATCATAGGACTGGCCATAACCGGTACCGGCATTGTTGATGGCATAAGCCCGTGCCTCATAATGGGTAGCAGTTTTTAAACCACTGATATTGCGTGTAAAGGTTCCGGTAGTGAAAGTACCTGTTTCAGAAGATGTATTGTCAGCGGTTGTGGGGTCAGATATCGGGCTGTAATCAAAATAACATACTCCACGTTCCGTCACCTGAGAACCTCCTGTGTTTTGGATAATCCCTTCAACGGTAACAGAAACATTGGTAATATCAGGGAATGTTGATGATGTCGATACAAAAGGAGCCGAAATAGTGGTTGCACTATCTGATAAGATAGTTCCATCAGTTTTGTAATTATAGGTCTGGGCGTTAATTCCATTCCAGTTGAATGGGAAAATAGTGTAGTAATAAGTATTACCGGCACTCACGCTGGTAATATTTGTTGACCCTGCATTTTTATTGGTAATAATGGCTACTACGATACCGTCACCAATCGGATTCCCAACAGCATAGGCGTTTCCGTCCTGTGGTTTGCCTGTTGGCATGGCATCCTGTTTTTGAATGACCAGGTATCCATCGGCATTGATAATGGAATCGGCCTGGGTAAAAGATAAGTCGATCTGGGTTGTGGAGGCTGTTTTTGCATTGAACCAGGCAGGATGGAACCCGGGTTCAAAGGAAAGGGTATAGAAATCAAATGTTGACCCATATCCTACTCCGGCATCATTGATAGCATAAGCCCTGAATTGGTACCTGTTTTCGGGACTCAGGGTATTGGGGCTGCGGGTGTATGGCCCGGAGCCAAATAAACCGGTTTCAAAGTTTTTGGATGAGTTGGTATCAGGTATTGAATAAGAAGAATATACCTGGTAACAAATTCCTCTTTTGCTTGCATTCTGGCTTCCTGTTGCTGTAATCGCACCTGAAAGATCAGCACCAGTGCTGGTTATGTTTTGTGCGTTGGCCACAGTTGTAACTGTCGGGTCAATAATTGTCATAGCTGAGGCAACAGGTACAACACCGGATGTCAGATAATTCACGGTCGATGACTGCGTTCCGTTCCAATTCAGGGGGAACAGCTTGAAATAATAAGTATTGCCGGCACTTACACTGGTCACGTAAGCAGTTGTATCATTGGCATTATAAACAATAGCTGCAACAGTTCCGTCACCGATGGGGCTACCGACTATGTAAGACTGTCCGTCTACGGGAGCTCCGCTGGGTACTGAGCCCTGCTTTTGCACAACTATATTCCCGTTTGCATTGGAAATAGTATTGGCTTTGTCAAATGAAAGATCTATTTGCGTGGTTGAGGATGTTTTAGCCGTAAAAGTAGTGGAATGATTTCCCGGTTCGAGGGCAATAGTGTAAAAATCGTAAACAAGGCCATAACCGGTATCCGCATTGTTGATGGCAAATGCACGCATATAATACTGTCTGGAAGGCATTAATCCGGAGAGAGTTGCAGTAAAGCTACCCGGGCCAAATGTACCGAATTCGATCACTGTATCGGCAGTAAGAATATTTATATTGCTGTTGGCTGTATCGAATGCAAAACCACGGGCATTGACAATACCACCACCGGAATTAATAATACTACCTTTTACGTCAGCTGATGAAGTTGTTGTATTTGTAATGGCTGGATCTGTATTAACCAGGGGTGCCACCACTGAAGTAGCCATGGCTGAAGGAACCGTAGCGCTTGTCCTGTAATTGTAAGTAACCGAATGATTACCATCCCAATTAAAAGGAACAAGGATAAAATAATAAACATTGCCTGCACTCACACTGGTAATAGTAGCCGAGGTGGCAGCAGGATTAATGATAACGGCAGCTACAACGCCATTGCCAACAGGACTTCCTGACGAGTAAGAATTTTGGTCTTCAGGCATATAGGTAGGCATGGCACCCTGCCGCTGGATAATCAGGTAACCATCAGCATTGGTAATATTGCCGGCCGCTTCAAAGTTCACATTGATCTGTGTGGTTGAAACTGCCTGCGCTGTAAAAGTATTGGCATGCCTGACGGGTTCTTGTGATAAGGTATAAAAATCGTAGGTAGCACCGTAACCGGTTCCTGCCAGGTTGGTAGCAAACGCACGGGCATAGTAATGTCGTTCAGGAGACAATCCGGAAAGTGTCATATTGAATATTCCCGGGCCAAACGTACCTGATGCCTGTACTTTGGATTTGGTAATATCCGGTGAAGCCAGGGTGTCATAACAAATACCCCTTACGGTAATGAGAGCACCACCGGTATTGGTGATATTTCCGCTCACATCAGCAGAATCTTCTTTCACATTGGTAATTTGTGAAGAGGTTGTTACCTGTGGTAATATGACTGTTTGGGCACTGTCGGATGGTGCAGAGCCATCTGTTTTGTAATTGTAGGTCTGGAAATCCGAACCGTTCCAACTAAAAGGAATGATCCTGAAATAATAAACATTGCCTGCACTCACGCTTGTCACATAGGTTGAGGTGATTGAGGTGGAGTTTATAATGGCGGTTACTATTCCGTTACCTACGGGTGAACCTACGGAATAAACATTAGCATCAACAGGTATCCCTGTTGGCAGGCCCCCCTGCTTTTGAAGGACAAGATAACCATCTGCATTTGTAATGGTTCCGGCAGAATCAAAAGAAAGTTGTATCTGTGTTGTACTGGTTGTTGATGCAATAAAATTCACCGGATAAGCGGTAGGCTCATTTGACAAGGTATAAAAATCAAGTGTAGTACCATAACTGTAACCGGCAGAGTTTTTTGCAAATCCGGCAGCTTTGTACCTTGAGCCGTCTGTCATTCCACTAAAAGGAATATCATTTGATCCCACACCCCAATTTCCTGTAATAACAGAGGAATCATCAGCGATAGTCGGGTCACCGGAAAGTGAATATAATTTATAGGCTACGCCAATCTCAGTGGCATTTTCACCACCGGTACTGGTTATAGAGCCATTTAATGATGCAGATGTTTCCTTGATATTATTTACTGTGTTGGAAGTTACAGTTGGAGGTACAACTGTCCGTGCTGAATCAAATGGAGCAGACCCTGAAGTCAGGTAGTTGTATGTCTGGTAATTGGAGCCATCCCAGTTAAAAGGATAAATTGTAAAATAATACTTATTTCCAGCTACAACACTTGAAATAGCAATAGAAGTAGTGGATGTATCGGAGATGATGGCAGCCACCGTAGCACTGCCTACACCCGAGCCCACAGAATAAGCTATGGCATCCTCGGGAGTTGATGCCGGCAGGGAGCCTTGTTTTTTCAAAATGAGAAATCCGTCTGCACCTGTTGTTCCGGCAGATGGAAAAGATAAATTAATCTGGGAGGTGGATACCGTAGTAGCATTAAATGAAGAAGGATAATTAGCAGGTTCGTTGGCCAGCGTATAAAAATCTACTGTAGAACCGTAAGATGTCCCGGCAGAATTGGTTGCATAAAAACGGGCAATATAATGAGATTTTGCCGACAGGTATTTCAATTTAATGGAGTAGTCGCCAACTCCAAATGTCCCTGATTTTGTTTTTGAACTGTCACTTCCGGCAGTAGGATTTGCTGAAAGAGAAAACAGGTTATATGCAATTCCAATGATGTTTGGATCTTCTCCACCGGCATCTGTGATACTTCCTTTCACCCGGGCTGTGTCAACATTAATATTGGCGACTGTTTGTTTGGTGTTTACTGTAGGTTTAACCACTGTAGATGCAGAAGTTGCCAACGGGGAGCCTGAGGTCAGGTAATTATAGGTTTCAGCATTGGTGCCATCAAAATTATAGGGATATATCTTATAGTAATAAGAAGTTCCTGGTGTAAGGCTTCCAATAGTTACACTGGACTGTGAAGTAGAGTTGACAATAGCTACCACGGTTTCAAGGCCGTTTGTGTATCCTGTGTAATAAGCTTCTCCATCCTGAGGTACAAAAACAGGTGAAGCTCCCTGCCCCTGAATGATAAGATAACCATCCGCATTGGTTAAGGTGGAAGCTGCATTAAAATACAATTTAATTTGGGTAATTGTTAACGTTGAAGCACTAAATGTTGCCGGATGTGCAGAAGGTTCAAGGGAATAAGTAAAGAAATTTTCGGTGTATCCATATCCGACACCCGTGCTATTAATAGCATACGCCCTGAAAGCATAATAGGTTTCAGGTGATAATGAAGATGCCGTCATGCTATAGTCTTCTTCTGTAAATAAACCGGTTTGGTTCACTTTCAGGTTGCTGGTATCGGGATCTGTCAGGTCAGCCACTTTATAGCAAAAGCCACGGGTTGTTACCCAGCTTCCGCCTGAATCAACAACACTTCCTTCCATAGTCGCTGAGTTTGAAGATACCGACAACAAGTCGGCATAAGTAGTCATTGAAGGAATGCTTTGCGCCATAAGGGATTGTGCTGATAGAAACAGCATAGCAGTAAGAGTTACTGAGATCATTTTACGAATTACCTTGAAACCTTGTACCTTTTTCATCATACATACATTTAGTTGACTAAAAAAAATTGCACACAAAACTTATTAAGGATTTCTCCCATAAAATCTATTTGGATATTATATTACCAAGACAAAAATTACTGTAAAAATAAACACTCTTTTTTAAGTGCACAAAAAATATTCATTTATTTTAGATCATTTGAAAATGAATCGACTAATTGAATTATTTAGAAAGAAATAATTTTCATTTCGGGAATTAGACCTAAAAACCAAAAATAAATCGAAAATCTTATTATAAT
>CAZVAY010000077.1:0-9851 GCA_964625265.1 uncultured Sphingobacteriales bacterium
TTGTAAATATTGTGTCAAACATCATTCGGATGCGCTGCAGTTTTACTGGAAAAATGAAGAAAGGGTAGGGCAGTTATCCGGGAATTATAGGGAAATTGATTTGACCGAAAGGGAACATTGCCTGTGCACTTATGCTGAAGCAGTCACACGCAACAGCCCCGGGACAAATTATGAGGCCCTGAATGTACAATTAAAGGAATGTGGTTTAACTGACAGGGAAATCCTCGATCTTACCCTGGTCATTGCCTATTTTAATTTTGTTAACCGGATTGTTCTAAGCCTGGACGTTCAACCTGAAGCAGATACAGGTGGTTATAAGTATTAGCCCTACTTGTACATTTTACGTATTTCTTTGGCATACCTGGCTTCAATGGCGCGTCTTTTAACTTTCAGGGTGGGTGTGAGTTCTCCGGTTTCGATGGTCCATTCATCGGGAACGATGGTGAATTTAATAATTCGTTCGTGCTGGCTGAACCCTTTGTTAAACTCATTTATTTCTTCCTTATACCGTTTAATAACCTCGGGGTTTTTCACCGCATTGATATTATTGCCATAGCCGTGGCCTTTGATGTTACACCAGTTTTTAAGATACTGGAAGCTGGGTGAGATCAGGGCTGTAACGAATTTTTCATTTTCACCCAACACCATGATCTGTTCGATAAACCGGGACTCCCGAATTTGATTTTCCATAACTTCAGGAACCACATATTTACCCATGGATGTTTTAAACATGGATTTTTTCCTTCCGGTTATCTTCAGAAACCTTCCTTCGACAAATTCTCCGATGTCACCGGTATGGAACCATCCGTCTTCATCAATGACTTCCTTGCTGGCTTCATCATTTTTAAAGTAGCCCTGCATCACATTAGGCCCTTTGCATACAATTTCACCGTCTTCTTCAATTTTAACCTCAATGCCGGGCAATACAGGCCCCACAGTACCGAATCGTTTCCCATTAGGTTCAAAAGTATTCACTGCAATCACGGGTGATGTTTCCGTTAACCCATAACCTTCCAGTACAGGCACATGTGCAGACCAGAAAATACGGGCAAGCCTTTCCTGCAGGGCAGCGCCACCTGAAACAATAAAACGGATATTTCCTCCAAAAGCTTCACGCCACTTGTTGAATACCAAAAAATCGGCAATTTTTAATTTGAACAGGTACCAGGCGCTGTTACCATGTTCTTTGTATTGATGCCCAATGTTAATCGACCAGTAAAATATTTTTTGTTTGATACCTTTCAGGTTCCGGCCTTTAAACATGATCCTGTCATAAACCTTTTCAAGCAACCTGGGAACGGTAGTAAAAGCATTGGGCTTGATTTCCTGAATATTGTCAACAATAGTACCCATATTTTCAACATAATAGGTGGATGCACCAGCATGCTGAAAAATATAGTTGGTCATTCGTTCATAAATGTGGCAAACCGGCAGGTAACTCAATATTTTATCGGTTTCGCCAATCGGGAACAAAGGCCCTGCGGTCAGTACATTACTTAAAATATTATTGTGGGCCAGCATGACACCTTTAGGCTGGCCTGTAGTGCCGGAAGTATAGATGATGGTAGCAACGTCTTCAGGTTTTACGGAATCCCTGTATTCCTTTAGTTTTTCGGGTTCAGGGTTATCCCTGCCCAGTTCAACTACTTCATGCCATAGCTTGTCGATGCTGTTGAGTTTTTCAAAAGTATAAATACCTTGAATATGGGCATATTTCTGACCTATATTCTTGATTTTTTCATAAATAATATCTGACGAAATAAAAATGTATTTGGCCTGGCAGTGGTTCAGGATGTAATCGTATTCCTCTTCGTTTATATTGGGATAAATGGGAACATGGATAGCGCCCATCTGCATGACACCCATATCAACAAAATTCCATTCAGGCCTGTTGTTTGAAATGGTGGCAATTTTAGCTCAGGGCTTAACACCCAGTTTCATGAGGCCATAGCTGATATTGGTTGCATTTTCCACGTATTCCTTGCTGCTCCAGCCTTTCCATTGGCCGTCAACCTTGCTGCCGAACGAAACTTCCTTATGAAAAGTTTCATCTACAAAATACATAATGTCAAAGAGTCGCTTAATTTCCATATCCGGATTTTTGGTTCATTTTAAATCAAAAGTAATATTTTTTTCAATTTATAAACATATTCTGATATGCTTATTTAAACGTATAAATCCTTAGGATTGAAATAAAATGGAAATAAATCAACCGATAAGGCTTCTTTTGACAGTTTGTGGGTTGATCAGCTTTATGCGAATAGTAGTACCCACACCCGGTTCGGATGATTTTACAAATATTTCCCCGTGGTGGTACATCTCAATGATTCGCTTACTGAGTGATAATCCCAGTCCCCAACCGCTTTTACTGGTGGTATAACCGGCTTTAAAAATTGTTTTGAACTTGGAACGTGGAATACCTTTACCCGTGTCTTTCAAGTCAATCAGAACAATCCTTCCGGCATTTTGAATATTGATATCGAGCTTGCCTTTGCCTTCCATGGCATTGATGGCATTTTTACACAGGTTCTCGATGACCCAATCAAACAAAACCGGTATAATGTAAGCAGAGGTGTCTTTGTTTGCCTTATCGGAAATATTGATTTCTATCTGTTTGGAAACACGCGGCTTTAAGTATTCCAGGGCATGGGCGATTTCAATGTAGATATTATTCCATACCGGTTTAGGTAGTGTCCCTATTTTTGAAAACCGCTCCGTAATGATCTCGAGCCTGTGTATGTCTTTATCAAATTCATCAATCATTCCCTTCGGGATAATCCCTTTATTCTCCTTGATGCTTTCGGAGAGAGCCAGGAGGGAAGAAACAGGTGTCCCCAGTTGATGTGCTGTTTCGCGTGACATACCGGTCCAGACCTTATTTTGCTCATACTTGCGCGAGGAATTAAATGCGTAATAAGCAATAAGAATAAACAGGACAACAAAAAACAACTGGATAAACGGATATATCCTGAGCTGTGTGATCAACCGGGAATTTTTATAAAAAATATAATTTTTCTTACCACTCGAATAATTGATGGCAATCGGGTCATGTTGCTCTTTCATAATGGATAATTGCTTTTCCAGGTAACCCGGTTTATTTACCTTGACCGTATCCATGTTGATATTATCCAGTATCTGCGATTGGGATGAATCAGTGAGGATAAGGGGAATGTTCTTGTTGGACATGATGATGCCAAACAGGAATGAAATATCTTCCACGTTTCCCTGTTCCTGCAAATCATTTAATTGCTCGTAGGTATCAGCCAGTAGTTCAACCATTTTCAACTGGTCGCGGCTCAGATCCTGTATCAGAAGCTGGGTATACAGGAGGGAAGCCAGCGATATGAGCACCGCAAAAAGAAAAATCAGGACTTTCCAGTATCGCTTTTGTTGATAATTGATCATTAAACAACAGTTATTATTTTCCTCGAAGATATACCAAAGTTAACATTATGGCCCTTATCTGCCATCATCCCATTCAAACTCATATTCTTCGCTCACTTTTTTCCTGTTTTTTTTATTGAAAATGTTCTTTAATTCCTTTTTCTCATTTATTAATCCTTCGTTGATATGTTCCTTCACAGCGGATTTATTGTATTTGATAACAGGTTCGGCAGATGTGCCTGTCATGCTGACAAACAAGTTGATGCCCCCCATGCCATCATCCTCTGCATTAACATTGTGTTTCGAAAAACCTTTGTTCCCGGAAAAGAAGGATTTTGTCAGGTTTACCTTGAATTGATAATTGATATGGTCATCAAACCCATGGTCGCCCGACATGGTCATGTTAACGACATTGCTGCGTATTGCCATGGCCGGAATCGTAATGACCTGGTCTTTGATCAGGATAGTATTTTCCAGTTTGTCAAATTGGACATTGCGCAATTGTTTGGCTTTAATAAACCCGAAAAGCCTGTCAATAGGCTCAAAATTATTCAGTTCACCGTGCTCAACTGTGATATCAGCAATTGAAAACAATTTATCATAGTCCGGCTCAAGTCCCCGGCTCTTCCAAAAACTGTTAAGATATACGCTGCCGTTCACAGTACCTTTCAAATGTTTGTCGGTAATGTAATCCTGCCCAAAATTATTTGCACTGGAAAACAACTGGTTGATATCAATTCCTGTGAGTGTAAAATTACCATCCAGGCTAATTTCATCCGGGTTTTCCTGGAATAACCTGACATCTGCCGTGATTTTTCCGTTGAAAATGTCTGACGATAAAGAGTTTATGACATAACCAAATCCTGCCGCCAGCATGTCTCCCCGGACATGTAAGGCTGTAATGCCTCCATATTGAACCTTGTCAAGGTTTATCTCAACTTTTGCCTCTACCTGTTCGGGTAATGTCAGGGAGAAAGGTTCAGTAGAAGTTTCGCTTTCAGTTAAAAGCCATTCATCTATAAATAGATAATCTGATTGTATTTGTCCCGAAATTTTAAGGGTTTGGAATTCTCCAATCAACCATTCAGGGAGGTTCCGGATTTTTCCGTTAAAAGAAATATCAGATTTTCGGCCTGTCATGGAGAGGCTCTGTACTTCAATCAGGTTTTCACTAAGTTGTATATCCGCTTTTCCTGAAGAAATGTTAAATCCATCATTATTATCATATAGTATATCAGAAAGATGCAAGCTTCCATTAAACTTTTGCTTACCGGTTATTTTATGGTTCAACCAATCGGAAATTTTTCCGGTGTAGCTAATATCAAATGCCATTTTTCCATCCATTTCAACAGATTCTAAAGCCGGAAAAAATGCTTTTAGGGTATGCAGGCCAAAACGGCCTTTCAGGTGGATAAGTGAATTCAGGTCTTTGAAATCATTGATCTTTACTATACCGCTTAATTCTCCCTCAGAGTCACTGGCATAAAGGTCAGTTATATCGACATACCATTTATGCGCATCATTGAATTGATCCGACTTCATCATAGCTTTAAAGGATATATGCTTAATCACAGAATTCGAATGAGATACGGAAATATCGTTGCCGGTTGCATGACAGGTAAAAGAAGGGAATCCTTCTGCTCCGGGTTTTCCACTAACCGTCCCTTCCATGGCAATTTTTCCGCTGAATGAATAATCTGCTGTCATTTCTGTGACCCTGGGAGGAAGCCATTCGAGCAGGTCGTCCATATCAGCTTCTTTCATGGTGAATAGAAGGTTTAGGTTATCCTCATAACTACCTGAAAGAGAAATTTTAATATTATTATTCAGGTCGATTTCTATGTTGTCGGCAGTCACTTGCTTATTGTCGTTTGTCAATACGATCATTCCGCTTAGCGAGACCGGCAGGTCAGCAAGATAGGTGACACTGTCTATGACCAGTGAATCCAGTTCTGACACCGCACTTACATTGATATTTGTCCGGTTATCTTTAATGGAAATTGAAGCTGCTATCTCGTCAACGAGCGAGCCTGCCGACCAACTATTAGGCATATCAAAATAGCTAATTGAGATATTTTTGAAAATGACCTTTTGCAGATCAAGAGTATAGGGTTTCGATTCACTACTGCTTTCCTTGAAAACATGATAATTAGGCTCTCCATCCTCATTGATTAAAAAGTTTAACTCAGAGTTTAAAACAATCACTTTTTCAATAATATAATTATTCCTTATCAGGCTCATCAGGTTAATCACAATGTGTAATTTATCCACTTTGGCGAGGGTGACGGAATCCTTGCTGCCCGACAGCTCAATGCCCTTAATAGAAACTGAAGCTTTGGGGAAATGCCTGAGCAGGTTGAGGTCTATTGCCTGGATTTTTAACGGAACCGTTAAACTTGCATCCAACTGTTCGACCAGGATACTTTTGATCTTACCTTCATATTTTAAGGGAATCAGCAGGGCGGTTGAAAATAGCAGAAGAATAACGACTGAAACAACCAGGAGAGGGATTTTTATTTTTTGAAACATAAACTGTAACAATGAACGGCTGAGAAAAAAGTTAATTGCAAAAAAACACAGTAAAATCGAAGATCAGCACTAAATTTATTCACAACTGAGCCGGAGTTTTTCATTGAGTTCACCTGAAGATGTACCCACGCTGTACCTGAATAAAAAAAAGGGTTTTAGATTTCTCTAAAACCCTTGATAATCAATGTGGGCGATACAGGACTCGAACCTGTGACCCCCTGCTTGTAAGGCAGGTGCTCTGAACCAACTGAGCTAATCGCCCGATCAAAAGAACATTTCCATGAAAAATGGAAGTGCAAATGTATAAACTTTCACATAAGAGAAAAAAGAATTGATGTTTTTTATTTGGGGCGTTCCGTAATGACACCACTTCCCAGGCAAAACTGCCTGTTGACGTCATAAACAACACCGAACTGCCCTGGTGCTACCCCTGCAATAGCTTCGTCTGACAGGATCAGCGTGGATTTTCCTTCCCTGGCCATGCTTCCTTTGGTAAAATCTGGCGTATGACGGATTTTAAAAGTCATTTCGTCATGGTCCGGTTCCATTCCCGGGGTGATCAACTGGAAATCATCGAGAAAAATCCTGGATTTATATTGTGCTTTGGGGTCGTAACCATGCGAAACGTAGATAATATTTTCATCCGTGTCTTTGTTGATAACGAACCAGGGGCCCTGTCCAAGCCCAAGTCCTTGCCGCTGGCCAATGGTGTAAAACCAGAACCCCTGGTGTTCACCCAGGATTTTCCCTGTTTCCAGTTCCACAATTTTACCGGGTTTTTCACCCAAAAAGCGTTTTAGGAAATCCCTGTAGTTGATTTTACCGAGGAAACAGATTCCCTGGCTATCAGGACGCTGGGCACTAGGCAACCCGGCTGTTGCCGCTATTTCGCGCACTTCATTTTTTACCAGTTTACCCAGCGGGAACATCAGCTTGGATACCTGCTTATAGTCCAGTTGCCCCAGAAAATAGGTTTGGTCTTTCACCTTGTCTTTGGCTGTAGCCAGCACATATTTCCCTTCTACCTGCTCCACATTGGCATAATGCCCTGTAGCAATCTTATCGAAATCCTTTCCGTAGCGGTCTTCAAAAGTACCAAACTTGATGAGCTTGTTGCACATCATGTCGGGGTTAGGTGTCAGGCCTTTTTTTACCGATTCAATATGATAGCTGATCACTTTTTCCCAGTATTCTTCATGCAGCGTAACAACCTCTGCCTTAAGGCCGTAATGGCGGGCTATTTTGGTGACTATCTCAATATCGTCCTTGTAGGAGCAATCCCAAAACCCTTCTTCATCTTCCATTGTAATGATGATATAGAAGATCACGGGCTCGTAGCCTTGCTCTTTCAGCAGGTGGACCGTTACAGAGCTGTCAACACCTCCGGATACCAGTGCGGCAATGTTCATGGGTTAATGATTTACGGCAGCAAAATTAGAAATATCAGGGCACATAAACCGAAATACTTCCCATGATAAGACTCTTTACCTGTATAAATGGAGGAAAGACTATTTTTGTTACCATATTAAATCATCCTTATGGACAATTTATTACGTAAAAGCGGCTGGGCCCTGATCATATTGGCTATTTTGATTGTTGCAGGAGGTGTCTTTCTGATCATCAAACCTGATACTTCCCTCGAAACGGCAATTAAGACGCTGGGTATTTTCCTGGCAGCTTCCGGGTTGATGATGTCGGTGGTATTCTATCGTAAGGTAAAACAGGGGAAGGGCTTTTGGTTTAGCGAAGGAGTGTTCAATATCCTGGCTGGCCTGTTCATTATATTTTTTCCTGAATTGCTTATCAGGATAGTTTTTATTCTTTTTGGTATCTGGGTGGTGGTGATAGGCCTGGTATTCCTGATGATCTTCTTTAACCTCGATAAAAAATTGTTTTACATTGTTTCAGGTATCATCCTATTAATAGGTGGCTTTGCCCTGGTTTTCAACCCGCTTGAAAGTGCCGAACTGACAATGCAACTGATAGGGGTGATCCTGGTTATTTCCGGTATTTTTGCCTTTATTTCAGGCATGAACCTCAGAAAGTTTATAAAAACCAATGCGGTAGAAGCAGTAGAAATCCTTGAGGATTAATTGGATTCCCCGTTTTTCTTATCACCTTCTTTGGTCAGGTTTTTCCTTTCAAGCGCATTAATAATGCGTTCCAGGTCTTCCACGGATATCCTCTTTGCCTCAATGACTTTTTTGTTGTCGAGCAGGTATATGACCGGGGTGCTAAAGACATCATAGAGTACCCTGAAGTTGGTGTTATTGGCCGGATCGGCAACATTGATCCACCTTAGATTGTTTTCTCTGATGTACTTTTTCCAGCCTTTCAGGTCATTACCATTATAAACCGCAAATACTTCAACCGAGTCACGGTCGGTCAGGTTATAATATTTTTTCAGTACCGGGATTTCCTTTTTACAATGACCACATTCATGGTCCCAGAATATCAGGACAGTGTATTCTGCCGTGATATCGTACATCGATTGGTAATTGCCGGCCGTGTCTTTCATGATCAGGTTTTTTGCCTTCATTCCGATCAGATTCGAACTCAGTTTATACACCCTTTCCCAAATTTTTGCCAACTGTGCCGAATCGGCCCATGTAGCTTTACCATTCAGGTAATACCTTTCAGCGAGGTGTACAAAAACAGCATCCATGCCCATATACTTCGATTGGGCATACTTGTTAAACAGCTTGATAAGGGTAAATTTAAACAATTCAGTATCGGCTTCCGCCTTGTCAATAGCCCTTGCAGCGGCATACTTAATAGAATCGGGATGCCGCAGGGTAACTTTGTCCATGAACATCATGAGCTTGGCCTCGTATAGCGGAGTGCGCAAAATCCGGTTGTCGGAAAAATCAATGTTGTCAAAAAAGTGATTCTGGTACCAGTTGTAAAGAAAAGCCGAGTAGATGGAATCGGGCAGGTTGTCTTTGTTTTCGGGGGCTTCCGGCTCTTCCATGGCTTTTAGCACTTTGGACCAGAACATATCCGGATGGTCTGCTATGATCTTTTCCCTGAATTCTTTCGCTTTATCGTTGATCTCCTTGATCTGTTTATCAATCTCATCTTTTTTGTCCTTGTTATTTTTCTTTTCCTCCAACAATTCCATCCTCTTCTCGTGCTGTGATTTCATATATTTCAGGTAGGAATAAAACACCTTGTTTTCTTCGGATGTGATGACTTTCATGTGGTCAACAAAGTCAGTGGTATCGGTTTCAAGGCTGATTTCAGGCTCTGTAACAATGAATTCAAAATAGTCGTGTTTGGGCATTACAATCAGGTAAATTCCACCGGGCAACCCATCCCTGAACGTAAATTCAGCAATGCCTTTACTGTTAATCTCGGAGGTGTCGCGCAGGTATTTGCTGTTTCCATAATGAAAGCCCAGGTAACATTCGGAGTTCCTAACATTGGTGAACTTGATCTTTATATGCGTTTTGGAAGCAAAAGTGTGAGTGGCAAATAATGCAAGTAAAGTAATTACTAATGACAGCTTTTTCATGATATTAAATTATGTGTTAGTTTTAGACTTCAATTTCAGGTTAATGAATAATTAAAACGGGGTAATTTTAACAAATTACATTCCATATTAAAAGATGATGATTAGTTTTAACAAAAAGGTTGACGAAATAAAACAAGATAAAGTTTGTGGTTCAAAAGCTATTTTAGAAAAATTAATTGATGCTTTCATTGAATTAATCAAATACAATCCTGCATTAACGTCAGGCAATTTTACGGATATTCTTAACAATCTAAGCATGTCTATGCCTCAATTTATTGCAGTGTTTAATTTCTTCAGCCAGGTTAAAGCTGAGCTTAATAAAGCGGATACAAATGAAAAACTGTTGCATATTGTCCTCGAATTGAAAAATAAATACTTTCAAGCCCCTGTGGTTAATGTGTCTTTTTATCAGCAATTTGAAACC
>CAZVAY010000078.1:0-9803 GCA_964625265.1 uncultured Sphingobacteriales bacterium
ATCAAACGCTTGCTTCTGATTTGGAAGGGAAATTAAAACAGAGAGCGAAGCGAGCCATTTTTTGCTTTGTTGGTTCAACCATTTGGGATCAACGACTGCAAGGAGTTAATCCCGCATCAAACGTGTGAAGTTGTAAAGGATATAGGAATAAAAAAACAAGTATGCGAAGCATCTGGGTTTTTGTTTTCGAACTCCCCAAAATGGGATCAACGACTGCAAGGAGTTAATCCCCGATCTAACAACCATAGCTTTTCCAAAGTTCCAAACTTTGGAAAAGTTACAGATGCCATTGAATTCTCTTTTTGATGGTTTTTTCCGTATCCATCGTAACTTGCCCTTTCAATAATATGAAATACAAATGCGAAAAATAAGGATTCCATTATGGATCATCAGCATGACCACTTTGTCGATTACTCTGTTCATCCTTATAAAAAGAGATAAAAAGCTACCATCGCCCACAGATATAGTTTACGAAAAAGAGGGCAATACCCTTGATCGGGAAAAGTGGATCAAAGAAATGCACCAGGCTGCTCCTGGCTTCAACTGGCGCCTGGCCGATCAGCAATACCGCCTTGAAAGGGCAAACAGGATGAGGGTGCAACAGCGATCTTCATCTGTATCATTTGCCAATGGAGCACTGAAAGGGCATTGGTACGAAACCGGAAGTGTTAACCAGGCCGGCAGGATACACTTATCGGCTTATGACCCTGTGGCTAAGGAACTACTTACCGCATCGGCAGGGGGAAATATCTGGATTGGCAACCTGAACGGAAACTCATGGAAAATCATCAATGATCATTTTAAAATACCCAATATCATTGCCTTAAAGGTTGTTTATATCAACAACACAAGGCGTATCATTGCTATTTCCGGGGCATCTGCCATCGAAGGTGTTTTTTATACCGATGATGAAGGCAATAGCTGGCAGGTATCAGGTGGTTTGTCCGGAATTGCCCGTTGGGGTAATATTTTTCGGGTGGTTTGTACACACGGAACCCCCGGTAACATATTTTTTCTGGCCCAGGAATGGGATTACAGCAATTGGGGGAAAATTATCACGCTCTATAAATCGGAGGATCAGGGCTATAGTTTTAAACAGATCAGGAGTTTTTCCTCTTCACAATACGGGTCAGCAAATTACTTCGATTTATGGGGCAATGAAAATTATTCAACTTTTCCCTACCTGATGGTTAAAGACTCTTTTTTCACGCTGTTACCCAATGATGATCTGCAACACCTCGGTAATGGAAGCTTTACCGTTGATGGCACCATTTCCCTGGCCGGCTTTGAGAGCTTTTCAACAAAAGTATTCTATGTTGTGGTTAAACACAGCTCATCCTCATCGGTGTACCGATCTTCAAACGGTGGCCTGTCATGGCAATATGTTTCGGAAGTGCAGGAAAAGCCATTCCGGAAAACAAGTTTTACCTGTTCGGCATCTAATCCTGACAACCTTTACCTGGGTGGGGTAAATTGCTATCGCAGCCACGATGGAGGCGCCACATGGCAAAAGGTTAACAATTGGTACAGCTATTATGGCGATCCGGACGGGCAGCTACATGCTGATATACCCGCTATTAATTCCATTGTCATCAACAAGATCGAACATGTTTTGATCAATACGGACGGAGGTACCTACCTATCCACCGATTCCCTGCTGACCGTAAAGAACCTGTCGCTGCTTAATCACAATGTCAGCCAGTATTACTCGGTTTATACCTGCCGTTTCGAAACAGATGTGATCCATGCCGGTGCCCAGGACCAGGGTTATCAGAAAAGTACTTCAACGACCGGGATACGTTCATTCAAACAGGTCATAAGTGGAGATTACGGTCATATTGTTTCGGGCGATGAAGGTGCAAGCATCTGGATGGTTTATCCCGGATTTGCTATTTATTACCCCAATATCAATGGGAGCACGTCCAGCAAACGCTGGGATTTTGATATGTCGGGCAATTACTGGATCCCTCCACTGATGGAAGACCCGGATGATGAAACAAAGGTGTATCTGGCTGGAGGCAGCAAAACAGCCGGTTCCAAAATATTCCATCTCAGCTACTATCCATCAGGAATTGTAGCTGAGGAAGAAACGTATAATTTCAGTAGTGGCGGATCTAAGATATCTGCTATGGCCTATTCTCCTTTGAATACGGATATTCGTTTTGTACTAACCAATAAAGGAGATTTTTATTGGTCGGATGATGCAGGGAATCAATGGACCAAGCAGACAAAAGTGGCAGATTTCGGTGCCCATTATTTTTATGGAAATGATATTCTTGCTTCAACAAAAGACACAGGAACCCTGTATATTGCCGGAAGCGGCTATTCCAATCCGGGGGTGTATGTGTCGCACGACTATGGTAAATCATTCACGGCACTGGATTCCAATTTACCTGCAACCTTGTTTTTTAAACTGGAGACTGACGAAGAAGAGAAATACTTGTTTGCTGCAACGGAAACAGGTGCGTATGTGTATGTGCTTGAGGCCGGCAAGTGGTTCGACCTGGCAGCAGGTGCAGCTCCTGATCAGAATTACTGGTCGGTAGATTATGTGCCGGCCATTCATACAGCCAGGTTTGGCACTTACGGCAGGGGTATCTGGGATTTTGTCCTGTGCGATTCAGCCGAATCCTGGGTGACGGCTTCATTCAGTATGAAAACTTCCGGGCTGCATGTGGATTTGGTGAATCAATCATCCGGTGCAGACTCTTTTTATTGGGATTTTGGTGACGGAACATTCTCGTCAGCTTTAAACCCCAGTCATACTTTTTCTGCAAAGGGGAACTACAAAGTGAAACTCTATGCATCTGGCAGTTGCTTTTCCGATAGCATTTCTCAGAAAGTTATTGTGTATCCGTTGAGCCTGGTTGACCTGGCCGGTGCACCTGCAGTATCGGTATTTCCCAACCCATCTGATGGACATTTCCTGTTACAAGTGGATAAGCCGTCAGCAAAAAATATGACAGTCAATATTATGAACCTGAGAGGTGAAAGTATTTGGCAGGAAAAAACGACCGGGGGAAAAGGAAAGATAACCCGTGAAATAAATGCCGGGGAAATATCTTCAGGCCATTACCTCCTCAGAGTTGAATGCGGAGACAAGGTGAAAACCTTACCCTTATTGATTATCAAATGACTTGTTGGGCAAAATTGACGGGGAGTATATTTTATAATTATGAACAATTTGTAATGAAAATCATAAAGCTATAAATGAAATAATGTTTTGTGTTTGTTCAATTTTTTTAAATTTGCAATCCAAAGCAACAAATTGTAAATTAATTAGGTATTGCTTAAGATTTGAAAATTAGGAATAACAAATTGTAAAATCAAAACAGATGAAAAGAGCATTGAATGCATTATTGATCCTGGGCCTGGTGTTTACTGTAAAATTCAGTATAGCACAGGAGGAGACAAATGAAGAAGGTCAGGCAGCTACAGCAACGGAAGAGACTGTGGATTCGGCTGCGGAAGTAACCGATACTTTAGCCGAAGCTGCAGCAACAACAGTTGCAGAAGAACCTGAACAGGTCGAAGAAGCAACCGAAGCACCAGTTGAATCAAAAGGTCAAGGTACACAGGTATTGAAAAAGTACTTTGTTGAAGGTGGTGGTTTTATGTTCCCTGTACTGATCTCCCTGATACTTGGTTTGGCAATAGCCATTGAAAAGATCATTACCCTGAACATGAAATCAGTGAACACCCAAAAGCTGCTACATCATATTGAGGACAAACTCAAAAGCAAAGATGTGGAAGGCGCCCAGGAAGTTTGCAGAAACACCCGTGGTTCTGTAGCATCCATCTTTTACCAGGCATTTTTAAGACGAAACAACGGGGTTGCGGATGTTGAAAAAGCCATTGTATCCTACGGCTCGGTTCAAATGGGCCTACTCGAAAAAGGCCTTATCTGGATATCCTTGTTTATTGCCCTGGCACCGATGCTGGGATTTATGGGAACTGTAATTGGTATGATCCAGGCCTTTGACCAGATCGAACAAATCGGTGATATTTCACCTTCTATTGTTGCCGGTGGTATTAAAGTCGCTTTGTTAACTACCGTTGCAGGTTTGGTCGTTGCAGTAATCCTGCAGTTGTTCTACAATTACCTTGTTTCGAAAGTAGATGGTATTGTGAACGATATGGAAGATGCATCTATCACACTGGTTGATATGATGCTCGAATATGGTGTTACCACTAAATAAATGTGCCCATGAACAAGTCAATGAATTTTGGATTTATACTCCGTATCCTGTTTTATCTTGCTGTGGTAGTAATTACGGTTATTGGCTGGGCCACTAATAATGCCAGCCTGACCATGGATCTCGGAACGGGATTGCTTGTCCTGTCTATCCTGATGGTCCTTGCATTTTCAGTGTTTGGTTTGGTAGATAATTTCAAAAAAAGCCTCATGTCGCTATTGGGATTTGCCGTACTGATCATTGTGTTTATTGTGGCATTCTCAGGTGCATCCACTGAAACTATTGCGGATGTTGAGGTGACAGATACCTTTGTAAAACTGGCCGGGGGCTGCCTGACAACTTTGTATATTGTTGGCGGTATCACTATCGTCAGTATTATCGCTGGAGAAATTTATTCTATGATTAAATAGGAATTTATGAAAAAGAATAGAAGAGGAATGGGAGAATTCAATGCGTCATCTATGGCGGACATTGCTTTTCTCCTGCTCATTTTCTTTTTGATGGTAACTACCATCGATACAGATAAAGGGATTATCCGGAAATTACCCCCAATGCCAAAGGCAGATCAAATCATTGATGTGAAACTTCAGAAAAAAAATGTATTTGAAATACGTGTCAATGCCCGGGATGACCTATTGGTGGAAGGAGATTATTTAACCATTGCAGAATTAAGGGAAAAGACCAAAAATTTCATCCTGAATTACGGCCGTGACCCGAATTTATCTATTAGCCCTCAAAAAGCTGTTGTTTCACTGAAAAGTGACAGGGGAACATCCTACGATATGTATATCAAGGTGCAAAATGAGTTGACTGCGGCATACAATGAGATCCGGAATGCTAAAGCAATGGAAAGGTTTGGACTGGGGATGGAGGACCTGCCGAAAAGCAAGCAAAAGATCATCAATTCAGAGTTCCCAATGAAAATTTCGGAAGCTGAACCGGAAAATATAGGAGGGAATAAGTAATGGCAAAATTTGAAAAAAAAGGTAAAAAGAATACCCCGGGTATTTCTACCGCTTCCTTGCCGGATATTATTTTCATCCTGTTGTTCTTCTTTATGGTTTCAACCGTTTTGCGTGAATCGGAAGCCCTCGTGAGAACCAATGTGCCTAATGCAACAGAACTTACCAAGATCAAACAGAAATCATGGGTGAGTACCATCAATATCGGGCCTCCAGTAAAAAGACAACAAGCAAAATTCGGTACGGCACCCCGGATACAACTGAATGATAAGTTTGGCACTCCTGCCCAGATCATTGAGTTTGTCGAGAACGAAAGACTTAAGCGTGACGAAAGGGTGATCCCTTATATGACATTTGCACTGAAAGTGGATGTTGAAACTAAAATGGGAATTGTTACCGATGTCAAACAGGAGCTACGTAAGGCAAGTGCTTTAAAGATAACCTATAACGCCAAAAGAGGTAAGGTTTATTAAAGATACCCGGCTTTTGGGTCAACTTAGCGATTATTTGGTAAAAAACTCAATCACGTCATTGACCATGTTCTTTGAGTCTACAGGAAGGGAAGGCAGGGTGTAGGGATGAAATCCGCCAAAAGTATGTGATGCCCCCGGGAACAGATTCAGGATGGCATCAGGGCAGTGTTTTTTCATCTCAATACTGTGCCTGTACGAAACCAGGTCATCTTCGATTCCATGAATAAGCATGACAGGTATTTGAAGTTGTGACAGGACTTTTTTGATATTGAACCTTTCCTGGTTGGCCAACAGGTTTTCCATCATCTGATAATAAAGAGGTAACTTCGTTCCGGTTAAAGGATTGTCCCTGTAAACAACACCATTTTTTCCCCATTCCTCCAGATTGTAGTACTGATCCCATATTTCGAGGTAATCAGACATCCCTGCCCAGCAGGCAATTTTTTTAACAACCGGATTTTCATGGGCAAAAATGATAGAATTAGCTCCTCCCCGGCTGTGCCCCAGTAGATATATTTCATTTTCATCAATCTCCTCAAGCGGAATATGCGTATTGTTCTGAACCCAGCTAAGAATCTCTTTCATATCTGACAGCTCAATTTCAATATTGTTATTCCCAAATGCTTCCGGGTCGGTGATCTTGTCGGTAACTTCAGGAGTGGTACCGTTGTGCGACAGGTTAAATTTGACAAAAACAAACCACTTTCTTGCGAATTCCTGCCCGATCAGGTCGAATGTACCCCAGTCCTTGAATGATTTGTAACCATGGGTGAAAATAATTACAGGTTTCTTTTTATGCGTTTGGAGGTAATACACATCGGCCTGCATGATGCGCTTGTATTTAGATGCTACAGAAATGTTATTATGAATGACCATGAAAATTTTTTTAATCAATGCTGGCAAAAGTACTGGATTCGCACTGAATATGACAATCGGATAATCGACAGAAATATAACCGGGGGGTTAATAAACATGTTTGGGAATAAAAACCTGAAACACTTTTCTGTGGAGTCACAAGTGGTGTTGAATTATGATAAGCTATGGTTGTCTTGTGTTTAATAAACAGATTTACACATATTTTAAGGATGAAAAACCTGAATGCAGGCGGTTGTAGCAGGGGGAGCCACTTTCTAAATTAAGTAATTAGCTACCGAAATAAGTTAATTAGCATAATTCCAAATTACATATTCATACGCAATATTTTAGGGAAAAAAATTACTTTAGCCGCTCGAAATGTTTTTTCAATATGAACGAATTACTGAATTTTTAGGAAAATTACTTAATTAATATTGTTTATAAATACCAATATCGGATATGGAAGATAAAAAAATAAATCCCAAAGGAGAATCGAGAAGGAAGTTTATGAAGGACTTTGGTTTGGCCCTTGGAGTAGGGGCCGTAGCTACCGGTGGGGCTATTATCGCTGCCAAAGAAGTTCAAAAGAAAAAAGGCCATACAGTAAAAGTCATGACCCAGGATGGCCATCTGGTGGAGGTTGATTCCAACGAGCTGAAGCCCTTGACCAAAGAAGAGATTAAAGAACAGGAAAGCGATTTGCTCAGAAGAGGGAAAGAAGGAATTCCCGGTAAAAAATGGGTGATGGTGATAGACCTGGCCAAATGCCGAAACGCCCGTATGTGCATTGCCGCCTGTCAGAAAGCACACCACCTCAAGCCGGAACAATATCATATCAATACACTCCGGATGCAGGACAATGAGCATACTGCTCCCTATTACATGCCCAAGCCCTGTTATCATTGCGACAATCCACCCTGTACCAAAGTTTGCCCCGTTAATGCAACATGGAAGAGGCAGGATGGCATTGTATTGATCAATAATGAACGTTGCATAGGTTGCCGGTTTTGTATGGCTGCCTGTCCTTATTCGGCACGGGTGTTCAACTGGTCCAAGCCTAAAATTGTTGAAGGAGATGAGGACAGGGTTTATGATGTTGAATTAAATGTACCTCAAAAGAAAGGAACCATTACCAAGTGCCTGTTCAGTGCAGACAGGCTCAGGCAGGGTAAGTTGCCTTATTGTGTTTCTTCCTGTCCAAACGGAGTCTATTGGTTTGGCGATCGAAATGAAGATGCAGTAACCAATGGTACCACAGGCGAAACGGCTAAGTTTTCGGAACTAATTGAGAAAAATGCCGGATATACCGTAATGCCGGAGTTGGGCACCAAACCCAGCGTTTACTACCTCCCACCTAAAGACCGCTTGTTCCCGTTTGTTGAAGATGAAAGTATTGAAAACGAGCATGCTTAATTTTTAAAAAAGTAATAACCTTACAAAAATGAGTGAACAGAAATTGAAAGAAGGACCTAAAAAGTCGTTGGAGGAAATCACTGATGACCTGACCCGCTCCATTGTTAAACATGACGGCTGGAGTGTTTTCTGGGTGTTTATGTTGATGATGATATTGGTAATAGCCCTTTGGGGCTGGGGTTACCAGATTAAGAACGGATTGGGGGTTACAGCCATGCGTGATTATGTATCATGGGGTGTGTATATTGCCAACTTCGTGTTTTTTGTGGCTGTCAGCCTGATTGGCTCATTGATCAGCTCAATTATGCACTTGTTGAAAATTAAATGGTCAAAGCCCATTTCAAGGGTGGCAGAACAGGTTGCCATCGGTGCTGTGGCACTGGCAGGCATCATTATCATATTCGACATGGGACGTCCGGAGAGGCTGCTGAACGTATTTTTTCACGGCCGCTTTGCCAGCCCCATTTTATGGGATGTCACGGTAGTTACCACCTATCTGGTTATCTCGGTGCTCCTGATCTACCTGCCGTTAATACCGGATATTGCTTATCTGCGCGATAACCTTAAAAAAGTACCCGTCTGGCAACAAAAACTCTATCAAATACTTTCGCTCAACTGGAAAGGCTCATCAGAGCAATATAAGATCATTTACCATGGAATGCGTGTGTTGGCTATTCTGATCATTCCTGTTGCTTTAGCTATTCATACGGTTACATCATGGCTGTTTGCTGCTACCCTCAGGCCGGGCTGGGATACCACCATTTTCGGGCCTTATTTTGTTACCGGTGCTTTTGTTGCCGGGGTAGCTGCCGTGATTATTGCCATGTTTGTTTATCGCAAGCGTTACAAGCTTTCGGATTATTTTACCGATTATCATTTTGAAATGATGGCCAAATTACTGGTGCTTGTTTCCCTGGTTTATTTGTATTTCAATGTGAATGAATTCCTCGTTCCTGGATACAAAATGAAACATGGCGATGCAGCCCATCTCCACAGCCTCTTTAGCGGCACTTATGCGCCCATGTTCTGGTCGGTGCAAATACTGGGGTTGGTATTACCCATTATTTTATTGGTAATAAAACCTTTCAGGAAACCTTTGCCTGCAACAATTATCTCTGTTTTTGTGGTTCTGGGTGCCTGGTTCAAACGGTACATCATTGTAATCCCCACCATGCAACATCCCTTCCTGCCGATTCAGCATGTACCTGAAAATTTCCATACTTACCATCCGACAGGCGTAGAGATCATGATCACCCTGGGTTCGTTTGCAGCAGCCCTGCTTATCATTACAGCCCTGACCAAGTTGTTCCCTGTTATAACGCTTTGGGAATATGCCGAAGAACATGGAATTGAAAAAGAAGAATTATTGAAATCGTAAATTAGAAAATATCTATAGGATGAAAATATCATTGTATATCGTTTTGGTTTTTACTGTTATCCTGAATTATGCAGGCCATGCCCAAACCTGGGAAGCTCCGGCTGAAGCAAGCAGTAAGGTTTCTCCTGTTGAAAAAACTCCCGAAAATATTAAGTTGGGCAAAGAATTGTACTTAAAACTATGTAAAAGTTGTCATGGTGACCTGGGTAAAAACAATGTACTCCCATTGCCTACTGGTAACCCGCCAGACCTGGGGTCGGCCAAAGTGCAGGAAAATTCTCCTGGTGCAATTCATTATTTCATTACCACCGGAAGAGTTACCATGCCGAAATTTGAAAGTATCATACCGGATGAAGATCGCTGGAGACTCGCCCTTTATATAAAAAGTTATGGGGAAGTGGATCAAACAAAAGCATCCGTTTTGAAAGGTCAGCCCGAACTGAAAGTGGAAATCAATCAAGATAAAGAAAAGATCAGTGCCTACCTGAATGAAATAATTGATACCGTAGCAACACCGGTTGAAGGC
>CAZVAY010000079.1:0-9736 GCA_964625265.1 uncultured Sphingobacteriales bacterium
TATTTTTGAAACATTAACCAAGGCCGATCAGGAAATAACTGTCAGGGATTTATTACAACGCCTGGAAATTAACTGCGATGATGTCAAAAAAGAATTGGCAAAGGCTGGTTATACAAATCCTGAAGAAAAACTGACCAATTTCAGGGGTCAATATTTTCAAAAAGAAAAGCGAACCCAGTTAAAACAATTTTTTAAATTGATTGAACAACGGGTTTTACAATCTGCCGAAAGAGAAAGGAATAACCTGGTAGATTATTACCATCACATAGGACTTGACTCAAAGCAAAGCGCTATGGTTGATGTGGGTTGGAATGCCTCATCTTTGTATTATATTAACAATATACTCAGGTCAGCAAAACAGGATTTGCCGGCAGGGTTTTATTTCGGTACCTGGCAACAAGCTGCTGGTTCAATCCGCGAAGGCTTCGACCTCGAATCCTTTTTCATACACCTGGGACAACCGAGGATAAGAAGGAAGATCCTTGAGGGTAATATTGCCCTGCTCGAAATGTTTTTCACTGCTCCGCATCCAACAATAATTGGTATTGAAAACAACCATGGCTGGAAACCTGTTTATGACCCGGTCCCGTATGACCAGGAAGATTCAACTATCATAGAATCTCTCTATTCCGGGGCTGAGCAATTTGTGGACGATGCACTGGCACTACCGGGCTTAACCTGTGATCCCTGCCTGAATTACCTGCTGGTTACACTTCATAAACTGGCCTGCCACCCCGAATATGAGTGGGCGAGGGAATTAGGTAAATTTAAACACAAGATCAGTTTTGGCAGCATCAGGGAACTCATGCCCATTGCTCCCGAGCCTGGATCTGCCATGGATGAAAACGATATAAGGAAGCTAAAACAATATTCGCTTTGGAAACATGGTACGAATGCGTTGTTAAACAAGTAATCCGAAACTACATACTTGTTACTTTCAACTCGGTACGCCTGTTATTGGCGCGGCCGGTTTCAGTAGCATTGCTATCAATGGGCTTAGTTTGGCCATATCCTTTAAAGCTTAACCGGCTTGCCGGGATTTTACCTTCATTTACCAGATAATTATAAACAGCTTTTGCCCTGTTCTTGGATAATTCCTGGTTGTGCTGGGGAGTACCCTTGTTATCCGTATGGCCACTCAGCTCGATTTTTATATTCGGATATTGGTTCATGAACTGTATCACTTTCCGGAGTTCTGCTTTCGACTCAGGTTTCAGGTTGTATTTATCGGTATCAAAAAACACATTCCTTAACACCGTTGCCTTGCCCACTTTTAGTGGAACAAGCGGAACATCATGCTCATAAGCCGTAGACTTAACATTTTTAATAGGCAGGTTTTCGGAATAGAACAAATACCCTTTCTTCGAAACGTTGATAGCATAATCGGTAACTGACGGAAGAGCAACAAGAAAAGCGCCCGTTTTTGGATCAGAAGTTGACTCCATTACAATTTTTCCTGTTTCCAGGTTGATAAGTTCGAACTTAGCACCCAGTTTTGCTTTGGTATCGGCATCGTATACTACACCTTTCAGGTAACATACAGGCCTGGGCCTGAATTTATTCGGCAGGTTGAAATAGTAAATATCAAGGCCTCCCTGCCCGCCATCTTTTTTCGATGCAAAAAAAGCTTTTTTACCCCCTGCACTTACAAAAAGGGCAATTTCACTCTTTTCAGTATTGATTGGATATCCCAGGTTGGTTACCATAACAAAATCTCCCCGGCTGTTTTTCCTGGCAATAAAAAGGTCTGATTCGCCCATCCCGATTTTCTGATCCGTGGAAAAATACAAGGTTTGGTCATCTGCATGAATAAAGGGTGATTGCTCATTTCCTTTGGTATTAATATTTTGTCCCAGGTTGACAGGTTCGCCCCAACTACCATTGGGTTGCAAGCTGCTCTTCCAGATATCAAGTTTTCCCAAAGTCCCTTTCCTGTTGCTGCTGAAATATAATGTTTTTCCATCGTAGGAAATAGAAGGCTGGGTTTCCTTCATCCGGGTGTTGATGGGGGGGCCAATGTTCCTGGGTTTTTGCCAGACACCGCCTCTTTTTACAGAATAATAAATATCACACCATCCATACCCAAATGAGGGGTCATCGGAACAAATAGTAAAAAACAGGGAATTGCCGTCAGGCGAAATGGATATGGCTCCTTCGTTTCGGTTTTTGGTATTTAAAAACCCGGGCAATGGCTTGGCTTTTCCCCAGGTTGTTCCTGAAAGTGTTGATGAGAAGATATCTTCATTATACTGGCCATAACCTATTTTGATTGTAGAGTCGACAAGTAGCTTCCGGGTAAAATAAAGGTGGTTATCATCAGCTGTTAGCACAGGCCAGTATTCGTCTTCATCCGAATTGACTCCGGCTCCAACGTTGATGGGCTTAAAAGGGACAGGATGTTCGATGGAATTACTCCTGAATTCGCAAATTTTAATATTCAGGTTAGCTGTTTTAATGAATTTGCTTTCCCCCCGTTTTAATTCCAGGAATTTCTTAAAATAGGTAATTGCCTCATTGTATTTCAGTTGGCGCATCATCCAGTGTCCCAGATTGAAATATACTTCGGGAAACTGAGGCCTGACCTCAACGACTTTATCGTACATTTCCTTTTCCTTGTCCACTTTTTTTTGCTTATAGTAAATGGTCGAAAGGCGCATATAGGCATCCACATATTCCGGATCAGCATTGACGGCTTTTAGCAGCAACTTTTCAGCCTCACCATATTTTTTAGCCATCATATAATCAGTCGATTTGATGTAAATCTGGTACGCATTCCTGTTTTTTGTTGAGGTAAAAACTTTTTCCTGAGCCCTGAGGTTGGCAACCATGAGTACCCCTGCCAACACCAGGAATATTTTACTTTTAAAAGCCATACTTTTTATATTTATAACAACTTAGTTGTCTTTCATTACTTTCAGGCTAAGGTCAAGTGGCTGGATGGTGTGCGTCAGTGCACCAACGGAAATAAAATCCACCCCGGTTTTTGCATAGTCAACAATGTTGGATTCATCGATTCCTCCACTGGCCTCTGTCACCAGCCTGCCATTGATCAGCCGGATTGCTTTGGCCATATCGGCCGGGCAAAAGTTATCGAGTAATACCCTGTCAACTTTTGCAAGGGAAAGCAATTCCTCCAGTTCATCAAAATTCCTGACTTCCACCTCGATTTTCAGGTCTTTGCCCAGGTTTTTAATGTACGCTTGTGCACTTTTTACAGCTTGTGTTATGGAGCCTGCATAGTCAACATGGTTGTCCTTGATCAGTATCATATCAAACAGCCCGATACGATGGTTGGTTCCACCGCCCACAGCTACGGCCCATTTTTCAAGATATCTGAGCCCGGGGATTGTCTTACGGGTGTCCAGCAATCGTGTTCCGTAAGGTTTGATCATTTCCGCAAGATGAAATGTTTTGCTGGCAATACCACTCAGGTGCTGCATAAAATTCAACAAAAGGCGCTCTGCTGTAAGGATGGCCCTGGCATTGCCAAAGGCTTTAAATACAATGTCACCTTCCTTAATTTTTTCACCATCCTCAATTAAAACCCTGACATCTATATGGCTGTCAAGCTGTTTTAAAATGGTAACCGCTAATCTCACACCAGCAACAACACCAATGTCCTTGGCCAGGAGTTGAACCCCCAAAGTGGCATTTTCAGGAATAGTAGAAAGCGAAGTATGATCCCCTTCACCTATATCCTCGTCAAGGGCCCGGGTAATGAGTGCATCGGTATACACATCAAATTTTTGCTGGGGTAAAAAATCAACCTTCACTGCACTGATTTACTCTTTGTCAAATTGCATTTCCTGGATATACTGTTTGCCATTAATTTCCTTGAAGAGGATATACGTCCTGAAATGGCCTGTTGAAGATTGAAAATCACCAATGATATAGGGTAGTCCTTTAGCGCTGGAACCTTTGTGCCTGATTGTAAAATTCTGCGGTTGGTTTTTTGTAAAAAAACTTTTTAACACTTGTTCGGCCTGTTTATTACTATAAATATTTTCTTCGTTGTTGATCGTTATTTCAACCATCGAACTGAAATATTTTGAGAGAGCCTTGCTGTCACCTGATTTAACAGCAAAAGCAATTTCTTCAAAAATATCCTGATAAAATACAGGTGCTGCTTTTAAAGAGAATACCGATAGCAAGGCAACAATTACAAACAAGGCTGATTTCTTCATGGCAATAACTTTAACCGGAATAATCCGGGTTTATGATCAAACTCAGGAAATACTTTAAATTTACCGGATTAATTTTCATGTCAATAAAATAAACTAAAATAGTGCCACCCAGGCGTAACAAAACAAAATGCTAAGTTAGAAAAAAACTTCTTACTATTGAATTAGAATCCATTCACAAATGCTAAAAATGAAAAGCAGGTTAACGCGTGAATTCTTCCTGAACCCGGATGTTGTAGATATTGCCCGGAAGTTATTAGGAAAGGTTTTGATAACAGAATTCAACGGGGAAATAACCGGAGGTATTATAACCGAAACCGAAGCTTATGCCGGGGTGAACGACCGGGCTTCGCATGCTTATGGCGGTCGAAAAACCAGGAGAACCGAAGTGATGTACGCTGTTGGGGGCACCGTATATGTTTACCTGTGTTACGGCATGCATCATTTGTTCAATGTGGTAACAAACAAAAAGGATATTCCCCACGCTGTACTTATCAGGTCTGTTTATCCCCTTATGGGGGTGGACCTAATGATGAAGAGAAGGGGTAAGTTACATCCCAGGAACCTTTGCCCGGGGCCGGCAACTGTTTCGCAGGCACTGGGTATCACCGTTTCAGACACGAACAGCGACCTTATCCATGGCAATATCCGGATAGATGATTTTGGATTTAGTATTCCGATTCCCGAAATAAAAGTATCAACCCGTATCGGTGTTGACTATGCCGGAGAGGATGCGAAATTGCCTTACCGCTTTTATTTATCCGAAAAATTTGCTTCTTCACTGGCCTTGTAGGGGATTTTATCGAGGAGTGCCTGCTGTGCCAGCATTACCCTTTTAAATTCCTCCATATTCTGTTCCTTCACCGACTCAACCGGGGGCAAATCCAGTGTCAGGGGATTAACAGGCTGGCCGCTCTTCCATATCCGGTAATCCAGATGTGGCCCGGTCGCAAGCCCTGTAGAACCCACATATCCTATCACCTGTCCCTGTTTTACTTTTACCCCTTTTCTTATACCCTTGCCATACCTGGACAAATGCATGTAGCCAGTGGTGTAGGAACCATTATGCCTGACTTTGACCATGTTTCCTCCCCCTCCAGAATAGGCAGCATAAATGACTTCACCATCACCTACACTGTGAACAGGCGTTCCTGTTGCAGCAGCATAATCTACTCCATAATGTGGCCGGTAACGCTTGAGTACGGGATGAAACCTGCTGCTTGTAAACCGTGAACTTATCCTTTTAAAATTCAAAGGTGCTTTTAACAGCATTTTTCGCAGGCAGTCTCCATTTTCGTCAAAATAATCTTCCCGGTCATCCTGATCATACAGGAAGGCAAAATGGTCATGTTTCTCATGATTGAAAACGGCAGTTAATACCTTGCCGATACTTGCACTTTTACCGTTTATAAGAATGTCTTCATAAACCAACTTGAATTTATCCTCCTTCTGTATCCTGAAGAAATCAATCTCCCAGGCATATACATCCGAAAGTTTATTGATCAATAAAGGAGATGCTCCGTTTTTATACATATCCACCCACAATGAGGTTTGAATTACACCTGATACTGTCCGGATAACCGTATCAACAGGTTGCCGTCCGGTATAAACCTCCATGGAATCAAAAGTTTTAAAAACCAAATATTCAAAGGGATTAATGTCGTAAATAAAATAACATAGCACCGGAACGGTATCCCGCGTGGTTATCAATGTAAAAGTATTGCCGGCTTTAAGCTTTTTGATATTGAAAATGGAATCGGATAATTCAACGAGTTTCATCACATCTGCCTGGTTTAATTGATAACCGTTAATAAGCTGTGAAAAAAATTGCCCTGACCTGATCTTACGGGTCGTAAGCTGAAAAGTGTCCGTTCTCAGTCCATATTTATATTGTGCCGTATCCATAACAATGGTATCCGGGTTGATGCTGCCTTCGTTCAGGTTATTTTTAACCTGGTTTTTGTCCACAACCCGAAAAACAATCAGATAACAGGCTGTGAGTAACACCAGGCCTGCTGCAATGATCAGAGACCATTTACTCTTTGACGTGATTGGAGTCTTCATTTATAAAAAGTGCAAATGTAGATGGAATTGGTAAAAGCAGTTGTGGAAGCTTTTAAAAATTCTTCACGATTGATATTTTTACGAGCATGTGACTTAATTGAACCTGAAATAATGATTGCATTTCAGGCAGGTGTGTCTTACCCTGCTACTTTGCCAACTGAAAGCGGATATCCATATTCACCGAAACCCTGACCGGTTTCTTCCTTTGCAGGCCGGGTCTCCAATTAGGCATATCCTTTACAACCCGGATGGCTTCATTATTAATGTTGGGGGTTACACCATGAAGGATTTTTACATGGGAAATACTACCATCCTTTTCAACAATGAAATTGAGATAAACCACCCCTTCGATACCCATGTCCCTTTCCAGATCGGGATAATCCAGGTGGTCACGGAGGTATTTGTGCCTGGCGGCAGAACCACCAACAAATTCAGGATATTCCTCAACAACAATAAAAAATTCATTGTCATCGACATATTCTGTATCGGCAGGTAAGATTTTCAAAGGCATGATACTGTCTGATGGCTTGACTTCCACATTGAAAGCATCGCTGGTATCCGGGACTTCAGGATCTATGTCCGGGACAATTTGTAGTTCAAAATGCGTAACCGGTTTGGGTTCGGGTTTTTGAACAGTAATGTCGATTATTTCTTCGTCCTGGTCAACAATCAGATTACTCGAAATATCCTGTGTTGTTTCATAATTTGATTTCCACTGGAAAGCCAGTATGACCATTCCGGTTGCAATGATTAATCCCGTCCTGAAAAACAATCCTCTCAGGCGGTCAGTATCAACTTTTTTACTTTTTTTGGGTTTCATGTCCGGTAGTTTAAAATGTTTCTGAAAACCCTGCTGAATATTCTTCCCTGAATGAAATTGATTTAACAAAAACCAATCCTAAATACAGGAGTGGCAAGAGTTCTCGTAAAAATGTTCTTGAAAATATCAATATTGACCTAATTTTCATTCCTTTGTATTGGTTTATCATTTTATACCATTTAAGTGAAGTATTATCTCCATACAATTCAGCAAATCATTGGTTCATTTACTCTTCTACGGTTCCTGAATATTTTTACCTTGTTGTTTTCATATTTGATTTCAAGGGTTTTAAGAAAAACTATTCACCGGGGATACCCATTAAATATTTCGTTTGAGCCAACCAACCATTGCAATCTCGGCTGTACCGAATGCCCCACCGGGATGCATATCCTGACCCGGCAGCAGGGAAAACTCAACTTTGATTTGTTTAAAAAACTGGTGGACGATGTACATCGCAAAACACCTGCAATTTTATTGTATTTCCAGGGCGAGCCATATATGAACCCGGCTTTTTTTGAAATGGTTTCTTACGCCCGCAGCAGGAAAATGTTTGTTTCAACATCCACCAATGCCCATTACCTGTCACAGACCAATTGCCGAAAAACCATCGAATCCGGATTATCCAAACTGGTAGTCAGTGTCGATGGTACCACGCAAGACGTGTATGAGGCTTACAGAAGGGGTGGCAATCTGGCCCTTGTATTGGAAGGCATTGAAAGGTTAGTAAAAACAAAAAAAGAACTGCAAGCCAGGTATCCCGTCATTGAATTGCAGTTTATTGTTTTCAGGCACAATGAGCACCAGGTTAATGATATTCATAAACTCTCACGACAATTGGGTGTTGACAGGCTGGTCCTGAAATCCGCCCAGGTCTATAATTTTGAAAAAGAGAAAAACATCATTCCTGAGAACCCGAAATATAGCAGGTATAAAAAATTACCTAACGGCTCATATTCATTCAAATCCCATCAGTATAACCATTGCTGGAAAAGCTGGCAATCACCGGTTATTACATGGGATGGAGATGTAGTTCCCTGCTGTTATGATAAAAATGCCGATCACAAGGCAGGGAATATTTCAAATAACACCTTTAAAGATGCCTGGAAAACGGAAGATTTGAAATCATTTTTCAATCGGATCCTGGCCGACAGAAACCAAAACGATATCTGCAGAAATTGCCCCGAAGGGACAGGTTTTTTGTTTTGAAATTTTGACAATGAAAGAAGACAATCAAAGTTTTTTCCTGAAAGTATATGATTTGGTAAGACAAGTCCCATTCGGGCGGGTAACCACCTACGGCCTAATTGCTGAATATATCGGGTCAAAAGGCGCATCCCGTATGGTAGGTTGGGCTATGAATGCATCCCATGTAGCCGACCCACCTGTACCTGCTCACAGGGTGGTTAACAGGAATGGTGTACTTACCGGTAAAAATCATTTTCAGACACCTGACATGATGGTAAAACTGCTGAATAATGAAGGGATTAGGGTAGAAAATGACAGGATCGTTGATTTTAAAACCCTCCTCTGGAACCCGGCTGAAGACCTGCATTGATCTGTTTTTCTATTTTTCTCGTCTTATAACGTGTAATATTCTAATAGTTTCGTCTGATACGGGATTTTTAAATTTTTGAATAAAAATTTAATGAGTCTACGGGAAATCCATTTTAATTTTCGGAACAAGGAAAAACTTAAAAACTATACTTGTCAGGAAGGCAGCAAAATAATATCAGAGAAATTAATTTTTCTAAATTAATCCGTTTAAATTGCGGCACAATCATTTTGAAAAACAAACATCATTGAATAGCCAGGTATGCTTATCAAGCCAACTCTTTTGAAAACATTATTCACAGGCATGTTCCTGTACTTAATTGTTTATTCTGGTTTTGCCCAGCAGGACTCCTCCACCTTGCTTCGTTTTGATGCCGGCATCGGTTTTTCAAGTATGGATATTGACAGCCTTGATACTGATCCGGCTGTACTTCCGGCCATAAAACTATTTACCCAAAAGCAATTAAATCCTGATCTGTATTATTTGCTGGGAGGTGGTTATACAATACAGGGAAGCAATAACCTGTCACCCTTTTACAAATTCAGGCTTCATTGCATCAGCCTGCAGGCAATGGCAGGTTACAAACCCTGGCCAAATGTTGATCTGGAAGCGGGTCTGTCAGGCAGTTACCTTATTTACTCCACCATTATTACCGGTGCTGACAGTAAAAGCAGGATCAGGATGCCCGATTACCAAACCGGGTTACAAGCTAATGCCGGTGCCGGGTTCCGGATGCAGGACAACCTTTACATCCGCGGAGAATATGCTTATCCCATCAATAACCCCGGGTTCAGGCGGTTTACAATTTCCCTGTCCTGGGTTTTTTCTCCGGAATCAATCGGACAGAAAAGCAGGGATGCCAACCAGGAGGCAGCCATCCAGATTGCCGCATTAAGAAATTCTGTTCTGCTTGTAAGGCTTGCATCGGTTGAAAAAAAAGCAGAAGCACTGCGAAAACAGGGACTGGATAGCCTGGCAAATCAAGTAATTGCCGGTCAAAAACAGAAAAACCTTGAAATTATCAGAGCTTTTCATCAGCATTTTGATTTTTGCCAGGTTTACTTCTTTTACAATTCCGAAACTTCAGCCTTGCTAAGGGGTGAGAAAATCAGCTTCCTG
>CAZVAY010000080.1:0-9724 GCA_964625265.1 uncultured Sphingobacteriales bacterium
GGTCAGTTTTTCTTCAGGATTTGTATAACCTGCGTTTGCCAATTCTTTTTTGACATCATCGCAGTTAATTTCCAGGCGGTGTAATAAATCCCTGACAGTTATTTCCTGATCGGCCTTGGTTAGTGTTTCCAGGGCTTGTTCATCCAGTTGTGTTATGTACGGAAGTGTGTACAAACGCCTGGAGGCATAAGTATAATGGCCGGTTAATCCGGTAGGCCTGATCATATTTATTTTTTCAAACCATTTTTGGAGATAATAACCGTCACGAGAGAGGAAATACAAGCGGGTGATGCCTTTTTCCCTGGCTCTTTTTATCAGCCAAAAAACATAAGACAAGTGTGCAGGGCCTATTACTTCATATCCAAGCTTAAAAATTGTTGAATTGAAATGCTCGTCTATACTTGTATCAAGGTTGAACTTCCTGGCTAACCCTACAAAAAGTTTCTCGTTGAGGTTATAACTTAGCTTTGGCCAGGCAGGTTTTTCAATGTCAAAAATGGAGCATTGTAATTTTCTTTTGTCATAGAAAAAAGTATGAATACCCTGTTTTTTAGCGTTGGTGATATCCCCTTTGAAATTGTCCCCAATGTGAAGAATTTTGGCAGGGTCTGCTTTTTCCTGCTCAATGACATATCTGAATAGGTCGCCCCTTTGTTTGGACATATCGGTGCCTGCACTTACATAAAGCCTGAAATCAGAATAACCATTTTGAACCAGTAATTTTTCCAGATACCGGGATTCGAGATACATATCAGAAATAAAAATGATATGTTTTCCCAGGCTTTTTGCCAATTTATAAACCGGGTAGATCAAAGGATTCCTGTAAAGTAATTTTTGCTCAACATCCAGTTCAGTGTTAAGGATATCTTCTTTTTTTAGGTTTTTGTACCCTGATGCCCGAAGAATTTTTTCATAAAGACAATCCTGTGTAAAATCAGGGTTTTCCGTCATACATTGTTGAAGTGCTTCCGACCATAATCCTTGAAAAGCATGTTCGTCCAGGCCCATGCGTGTTGCCAGTTCAACCTCTTTTGCTTCCCGCGCATAGTCATAACGTTTAATTTTTCTCAGCAATGCAGTATCGAATATATCAAAGGAGATTATATCGTATTGCCGGATGCTTGTTTTGAGATCCTCAATAGAATCGATAAATTCTTTGTATTCCCTTTCTTTTATCTTTTTAATCTTCTTTCCCCTGGTTTCGAATAAACGATATCGAAATTCTTCAAGAAGGTTATTTATTTTTCTGACATAGCCTGACATCATAAAGAATACAGTTGTTTCATGGATGGATAAACAAAGATGATTTTCAAAAGTATTAAGAATATCATAGATTTGTTTGTAAAATTTCCCCATGAAGTATGCTGTCATTATTCCGGCAAAGAATGAAGAAAACAACATTGGCAAGGTGCTGCAATGCGTTTGTAACCAAACCCTGAAACCTGTCGTTTGCCTGGTTATGGATGATGGCTCTGAGGATAAAACCCCGGAAATTGTCAGGGAGGAGGGCAGGTCCCATGTATTTGTTCGCTATCACCGGATGGAAAATACCGGGAAATATGAATTGGGGTCACACATTGTGAAAATATTTGAAAAAGGCGTAAAGATAGTTCTGGATACATTTCCTGATGTGGATTACATTGTAAAACTGGATGCTGACCTGACATTTGATAATGAACTTTTTGAAAAAATGGCTTTATCCATTCAACGGCATGATCATGTGGGGATTGTCTCTCCCCAAAGGGTGGTGGATATCGGGGGAAAAACAGTGTTTCATGTTACACCGGAATGGCACACCAACGGGGATTTTAAGATTTATAATACCTCGTTTTTAAAGCAAGCTGTTGAAATCCCGAAAGGCCTGGGGTGGGATTGTGCCGATAATGTCTTAGCCATGTCTCTGGGTTACAAAACCTATGTTGACAGGAATATTACCTTTATATTGAACCGTCCTATTGGAAGGTTTTCTGTACTCAGGGGAAATTTCAGGCAGGGGCTCGGTGCCTGGAGCCTCAACTACAGTTTGGGTTATCTACTTTTAAAAGGATTACACGACCTGTTCAGAAAACCCAGGATCATTGGTTCTTTTTATTACTGGGGTGGATACTTATCTGGTTTATTTCACCGGAATCCGCATATCCTTAATAACGAATTAACCCGTTTGTTACGAAAACTCTTCTGGCAAAGTTTCTTCAAAAGGCTTTCCAACAAAGATTTTCTGTTGTTCAAACCCTCTCATTAGTGCCTGTCAATCCTAATCCCGGATTTAATTTACTCTCAGGTTTTTCAAATTGCAACGTCAACGTATTGAATAATTCCTTAATTCATTTGCTTTTCAAGAACACACATTGTCATTATTTTTATAAATTTGATTATCCTAAACATGATAAAAATAGCAGTATGAAAAAAATATTCATTTTATTGCTGGTTGCTGGTTGCAGCTTTTCACTTTTTGCACAGGAAAATGATTCATCGGCCAATACACGCGAGGAGTTATTGGTTGGTGTCAAGATTACTCCCCCATTTATAATGGAAAACGAAGATGGCTATACCGGGGTTAGTATTGATTTCTGGGAAAGTATTGCGTCAAACCTGGGTTTGAAATATAAATATGTTCAGTATGAGATGGCCGACCTTCTGGATGCTGTCGAATCAGGTAAAGTGGATATCTGCATTTCACCCCTCACAGTAACAAGCGAAAGGTTGAAAAAATTTGATTTCATGCAGCCCTTTTATATTACCAACCTGACCATTGGCATTAAAATACGGAATGATTCATTTGGGAAAAGTTTTTTTTCAATCGGTTTACTTCGTACTATTGGGTGGTTGGTGGTTATCCTGGTCGTCCTCGGTATTATCCTCTGGTTGGCTGAAAGAACAAAATATTCTGACAAAAGTAAACGAGGTGTCGGGGGTATCATTCATTTTATACTTTATCTGTCGTGGTTGAAAAAACGCTCCTCCGATCCTGTCTCAAAATCAGGCAGCCTTATAGCAATACTATGGGGTTTCGTCATCATATTTGTGTTGAGCGGCTATGCTGTTTCTGTTTTCTTTTCCCTCAATGTCAATAAGGTTGTCAATGAAATACAGAGTGTGGAAGACCTTCAAAAAGTAAAGGTAGGGACCATTGAAAAATCAAGTAGTTTTGAATATTTAAAAGCCAATGGAATTAAGGCAACGGGATTTACTAATTTTGAAAAGCTGTTTGCCGCCCTTGAAAACGAAGAGGTAGATGCTATTGTGCATGATGAGCCAATTCTGAGGTACTATATTTTTGATAACAACCTGATGGGAAAAGTCCAGGTGTTACCGGTTAAATTTAATACACAGTATTACAGTTTTTCAGTCCCTCATTTGAATGACCTTCAGTTCAGGGTTAACCCTGTCCTTTTCAGTGAAATGGAAAATGGCCAAACAAAAGAAATTCTGAAAAAATACAACCTGGAAGAGTAATAAGTGTAACTAATTGTTTGTTATTTCGTTCTAAGTGAAATAAATCCGTGATGAAAAGACTGAAACCTGAATTTCTTGCTGTTGCATTTGGATTGTTTATTATTCTGTTGTTTCCTGGTTGTGTCCCGAATGGGAATGAGAAATGGCAGTATGAAGATGAGGACTGGCAGGATGATGAATTTGACGAATCCGATACCCAGTCATTTAATTACAATTATCTCAGGCGGTCGTATCCTCTTCAAAAGGCTGAAATGCTAAATGTATATTTCCAGTTTTCGAACGGGGATTTCAGGCTGAAGAAAAGTAAAAACAACCTGGCAGGCCTGTATTTGAAGTACAGGGAAGGGGTGTGGAGACCAGAAATATTTTACAACGATGATGCCGACACAATAACACTCAAAGTAAAACTGAAACGCAATAAAGATATCCGTTTTGAGAAAACACATAATATTTTTGCCGTTGCCCTTACCGACCACATTCCGGTTGACCTAAACCTGGCATTTGGTGCCGGGGAAGGTGATTTTATCCTGGACGGGATAAAAGTCAGGCATGCCGACTTTGCTTTGGGAGCAGGTAATTTCAATATCTCATTGAAAGATGTTGAATTGGAGGACCTGGATTTTTCTGCCGGTGTTGGCTCAGCTGTTGTTGACTTCTCAGGCCCCTGGCACAATGACCTGAATGCTGATTTCGCCTGTGGTATGGGTGATTTGAAAATTATCCTGCCCGAAAAAACAGGTGTAAAAGTTGAGATTAGCGGTTTCCTGGGCAATATTGATGCAATAGGTCTGAAAAAGAAAGAACGCGGGGTTTATGTCAATAAAGCATATGGGAAGTCAAAATATAACCTGAACCTGGAGGTTGCCGGTGCTTTGGGAAACATTTCTATGGAAGTCAGGTAATGTGGATCAGGGTTTTTTCCCTGGCTTATACCAGTATTTTATCTTTAGTTTCTGATCAATGATCTCATCAATTTCTTCATTGGTCAATTCATCAATATCCTCTTCTTCATCTTCCCAGTCGAATTTCTCAGGTTTTGGTGCTTTTTTTCTGAAAACTATAGCGAGGATAAGACCCATGGTAGCCCCAATGAGGTGCGATTCCCAGCTAACATGGTTCTCTACCGGCAAAATTCCCCATATCATTGTGCCGTAAAGAAAGATAAGGATAAGTGAAATAGCCAAAAGGTTTTTGTTGTTGGCAAATGTGGACACAAAAAACAGGAAGGAAAGTAACGCATAGACCAAACCACTTGCCCCGATATGATAACTTTCACGCGCAAAAACCCAGACAAGAATGTGCGTTGCCAACCATGCAAGAATAAGGATTCTGAAAGCCTCTTTCCTGAAAAAATAAAATAAGCCTATGATCGAAACCAGCAGGGGAACTGCATTGTTAAACAAATGCAGTAGGTCTTTGTGGATCAATGGAGCCAGTAAAATACCCGGAATCCCTTCGGCCCTGCGCGGGTATAACCCAAGCCGGACAAAACTGAGGTTGAAGTTGATTTCAACGAGCTTGATTATCAGCATGAGCAATACCAGAGACAAACTTAAGTACAGCCCATCGCGTAATTTTTTTTTATCTGTTTGCCTGCTGTTGTCTACTGAATCCATGAATGGTAGGTAACAATGCTATTTTGCGAACAATTGGTATATTTGATTATCAATAAAAAATGAAAGTTATGACAGAAATAAAGAATTTCAAATTATTTGCAGCAATAATTCTGCTTTGTCTGGGTACAACACTATTAAAAGCACAGGAAAAGGAGCACGATCTTACCCTCAACCTGCAGCAGGGAAGCACCTTTAAAATGGAAGAACAGATTATTCAGCACGTCACACAGGAAGTGTCAGGTATGAAACAGGAAATGTATCAAACTTATAAAACAACATACACTTATCTGGTTGAAACAGTGAACGATTCTGATTATATTTTTAAAATCACCTATAACCATATTTATTTTGAAATGAATAATCCCTTAACCGGGATAAATAAATACGATTCGGACAAGGACGGAATGAATACAGATGACCCGATGTTCAAAAATTTTGCAGCACTGACAGGAAAATCATTCAAAATGCGGGTACTTAAAACCGGTGCTGTTCGTAATTTACTTGAGACCGATGCAATGATTGAGGCCATGATGGGTGACCTGGCCATAACGGATACGGCAGAAGCTGCTGCAAAAAAGGCCGAGTTAAATGCACTCTTTGGTGGGAACAGGATCATAACCTCATTTGAAAATTCCTTCAATATTTATCCTGAAAATAAAGTGGATGTGGGAGACTCCTGGACAAAAAATAATACCGTAACAACGGTTTTTCCTATCATTGTTGAAAGTACCTATACCCTTGACCTGGCCAAAAAGAAAAAACTTCAGGTGAGTATGAAGTCAACGATGGAATCAAACCCGGATGAAGTGGTGGAACAGAATGATATGGAAATGTCTTACGACCTAAAAGGAGATATGACCGGTACCTTTGAACTTGATGGAACTACCCACATGGCAAAAACGGTTAAGATAAACCAAAATATAAGCGGAAAGGTAAGTATGAACAGTACCATGTACGGAGAAATGACCTTTCCTATGTCCATTGAAACTGAAGTGACCAAGACTATTAAATAGTTAAGTAAACCGGTTATTGGAAAAACTTCTGTTAATTATTTAATCGCTGTTCTACCAGTTTATTTTTGGCTTTAAGTGGCTTTTTGAACGACTTAAAGCCAAATTGAACTTACTGAAACAGATCATCCATTTGCAAACTATTCTGTACCAGTCCCCCGGAATATTGATTTTCCTTGATCCCAAAAGTAGTGATCATGGCAAGGAAAACCGATTTTCTGGTTTTGGTTTCGGATTTAAATAAGGCAAGCTTATTCCTGAGTTCTTCAGCATATTTTTTTGTGATAGTATAAGGATTGATGGAGAATTTTATTTCAAACAGATTTACGATCTGATCACGCCTGTCAATCAATAAATCAACTTGTACTTTACCCTTCCCGGATTTAGCCCGCCATGAAGAAACACTTGATTGAACACCTGAAATGCCCAGGGCCTTTTTGACCTGCAAAACATGCGACATACAAACCTGCTCGAAAGCATAACCACTCCATGCCCTGTACTTTGGACTATCAATCATGGTCATCCAATAATTTGACACATCATTTTTGGAATCTTTAATGAACCTGATATAAAAATGCGAGTAAAAATCAACCAATTGATACAGGCTGTCCCTTGATTTTTTTCCAAAGGGAACGTATTTCCTGATAAAACCACTTAACTCAAGTTCATTTAGCAATCGCGTTGTACTGCCGGCATTAGGCAAACCAGAAAACTTTACAATTTCCTGGCGGGTAAGACCTGATGATTTACTTGCCAATGCGCTGACTATAGCCAAATGGTTTTCAGCGTTTTGGAACAAGGAATGGTACAGGTTCTCAAATTCATCTTTCAGCAATCCGTTTTCCGAAAAGCATGTCCGGTCAATATTTTGGGTAGCACTTTGACCTTTCTCCACTTCTTCCCAGTAAAATGGGATGCCCCCAAATGCCATGTAAAGCTGGATAATTTGATACCTGTCTAATTTTATTTTTTTTGATTTTATGAATTTTTCGCACTCAGCAAGGCTAAAAGGCAATAACATGATGCGCTTGGTTACCCGGTTGTGCAAACCACCTTTGTTCCGGATTAGCTTGTTGATCATCCAGGAAGTTGCTGAACCACAAGCTATCAGAAGAATGTCATTCCTGGCCGATGCCCAATTGTTCCAGAAATGCTCCAAAGCCTGTATAAAGCCGGAATTCCGTGTATCAAACCAGGGCAGTTCATCAATAAAAACCACTTTCTTTTGATCATCACTTTTTTCAATCAATTGAATGAGTTGGTTAAAAGCACCCAGCCAATCTTTTGCCAGTTCAATATGACCGTTTTTATGGTACTTCTGTAATGCTATATGGAAATTGGTCAATTGTTGTTGCAAAGTAGCTTTTGCCAGGCCTGTAATGTAAAAAGTAAAGTTCCCCTCAAAAGCTTTTCGGACCAGGAAAGTCTTGCCCACCCTCCTTCTGCCATACAATGCCAGAAATTCAGGTTTTGGGCTTTTGTAAACTTTGGCAAGTATTTTCAATTCATTTTCACGGCCAATAAGTTCGTTCATACTATTTCAATTTGGCTACAAGTATATAAAAAAAACCACTTAAAGCCAAATCAAGCTATTCAATATGGCTTTATCTTGCATATTATGAACACTTAAAGCCAACTTGAACTTGGCAGTAACGGCTCTATTACACTAGAGGCTAATAATTAAATAGATATGAGATTCCTACGGAAAAGTAGTTATTTACATCATAATTATAAGAATAATCACCTATGAAAGGATCAGTATTTACATAGTAGTATGCTTTCAACTTAACCAATGCGTATTTGAAAGAAAAACACAATAATTCATCGTTCCTAATTTGTTTATTTAAGCTGATGCCGATATAAATTTCGTCTCCTAAAGTCTCCCGAATTCGAATTGTAGTAATATAAACAAATTTATTATCAATACATTGGTTGTCTATTTGTCCACTACCATAGTCATATGATTTCAGCTTTAATGAATTAACAAGCTCAATGAAAGGAGATAAACTTAACTTTTCTGATAATCCAATATTATAATTGAATCTTATTGGTATTGATAATTTTGACAAACGCAGTTTAGAATAGAAATCTTCCTCAATATCATATGATGAAATTGAACTATCATAAAACGTTATTCTTGATTTTGCACTAATAGTAGTATATCTTAACCCTGTTTCAAATTTGAGCCTTTTAGTTAAAGAAAACCTGGATATCACACCTATTCCGAGAGGAAATGAGATCATATTCGTCAGAATCTGATTGTTATCGTATGATTCTCTAGGATCAAGCTTTAGCATATTTGAGGTTATTTCTATTCCTAAATAGTCTTTTCTATCAACAGTTTGAGCATTACCAAAAAATGGAATAATCGCACATATTAATAAGCAACAATTAATTAGTCTTTTTTTATTGTTTTCCATGAAATCCAAAATTTAATTCAAAACCAATACTATTGGGGGAATATCTAAGTTCCCCAAAATCTATAATATCTCCATTAATAGAACGTTTGAAGTATCCATCAAACACAGAAAAGTTATTCTTCCCCAAACTGGATTTTATGGCCAGTTCTAAAAATTTATAATTCTTAAATTGATAAATAACCGAAAATCTCAAACCATAAGTTGGGAAGAAAAAAGATTTTTCGTCACTTTCTGCCGATATAAAAATAAGGTCTTCTTCATCGTCCTTGTTTGTATAATGGCTGGTAATACTAGTCTGTGATCTATCAACACCATTCAATATTATTCCAGCAGAAGATTTTAATAAAAATCTGGGGGATAAACTGTATTTATAAGATAAGAGTAATGGAATTTCAATGTTTCTTAGGAAAACCCCATTTGCGATAAAAGTATAATTCTCATTATGGTTAATCCTAAACTTTGCTGATTGTCTCCCAAATAAAAATCCACTAGAAATACTAAAATCTCCCTTAATACCGAAGCCATATTGAAATCCATATAAGTAGCCTGGAGAAGAGAGAACATCAATGGAGTTTAGTCCACTATTATCAAGGCTACGAGTTTTTTCCCCATGCAAATATGACACTGAACCAGTTAAACTTAAATAAGATTTTTGAGATTCTTGTCCATTTATGGTGGCAATTGGGACTAACGAAATAATAATAAACAGGATTAATGCCAATTGTATTTGTGATACTGTATTCTTCTTTTTCATATTTGCAAGTTATAAATTAATTATCATAAATATCCTTAATTACTTCGATTTCTTCATCATCTTTTTCTCCTGTGTTATGCGCAAAATAAATATCATCATTTATACAATTGGTTTGCCCCCCAATTAATCGGACACATCAATGGTTTAGCCCCCTATTAATCGAAAAGTTTGCATATCAATTTCAAAGTTAATAAAATGTGCTCATAATATGCTATCAGCAAGGAACGACCGATGGTTCCTTTTGTCTAAGCAGCGACTCCTACATGTAACTCTGATGCCTTGTATGATGATGCTGTATTCTTCTGTACTTTAACCTGTTTCAATTGGATACACCAATTTGAGAAAACGAGATTCTATTCTGAGTTAATAGAACATCAACGTCCGCTACGAGAGACTCTGCCGGGAGGTGAAAACAGATCAGGAAAAATGTTTTTTATTCCGGTTGTAAAAGAATAATTTAACCCAGTT